>JBHJJJ010000305.1:0-25595 GCA_050042755.1 Rivularia sp. (in: cyanobacteria) | reverse complement strand
AAACGGTACGGGTGGACTACTCGGAACCAAAACAACTCAGATTGTTTAAAACGCCCTACCCTGAATCAACAGGAGTTAAGGAGATAAAACGCCGCTCTCGAAGCAAAAAGCGTTTGCCGGGGAACTCGTTAGGCGAACAGTCAAACTTGTTCGATGTAGATAAGATAGTGGATTCTAACTAAACTATCTGAATCCCACTCCCTTTAGGGGTGGGAGTAGTCAATCAACTTCTAGAATGCGCGAGCTAGTCTCCCAAGGTAGAGTCAAAGGAGCTTACAAAGCTGGAAGAAACTGGATAATTCCTTTGTTTAATAGAATGCCGATTATAAGCAGAGGTAGTCGAGGTCCGAAACCTAAATGGTGCAGACGAATTCCTCCGAAAACTAAAATTCACGTAAATAGAAACAACATTCGCCACAATAGTGATAAAAGCCTGGAAGATTTAATTCCCGTACTAAGCGTTAAAAACAGTAATAGCAATACTTACGGTTATTCGCTGAAAATAAATGGTCCTTGTGAAATCGTGTATAGACCCCAAAAACCGCTAGATTGCGGTGCCGTGCTTTGGATGGAAACTTTTTCCCAAGTTCAAGTTCAATGTACAAACCCAAATCACAATAGTAATGATAAATCGAATATCAAGTTAATTGGGGAACATTCCTTAATCGTAAATGCTGCTTGATATATTCGGTTAATTGAAAATGATTTTATAAAATTAAGCTATAAATTAATTTTTTTGTTTATAGTGATGGTTTTGTGTATTTAGTTATAGGTTATCAAGCAATGTATCTTTATTTTCTTTAGTGAAAAATAAAATCCCGGTATTTCCTCTATATAAATACGTAAATTTGATTATTTGGGTTCTTATTACTACTATTTTTCTTTACGGCTCTTAAGATGGCGATCGCCAATTTGCAGCTGAGTGTTAATACCTAAATTATTCATTATGGTGGTAAAGTTGTTCGCAGTCCTCTGGATTTTTAGATATTCTCCGAGAATTTCAACTTCTCAACTTCCAACCGTAATTTTTCATTCTCCATCCTCAACGCTAATATTTCATTTTTCTGCAATTCAATCAGCGCTTTTTGACTGATTACCTCACCAAAGGCTTTTTTACGATTCTCTATCCCAAACCACCTTTGATTAGTCTTTGTATGTTCGTCAACTGTATGTCCTAAGTTATCTGCTGCGGCTTTGATGGGTATTCCCTGTAAATGGGAGCGAATCGCACAAGCATGACGCAAATCGTAGGGTTGAAATTCAATACCGATTTTTCTAAACCATCTGGATATATCTCTCCGCATCCAATTAATATGTTGTACGGATGTAATTTGAGAAATTTTCCGATCCAAAATTTTTAACGGTTGGGGATTTCTTAAATCGAATAATTCTATCCACTCGGAGACGAAAGGGATTACTTCTCGATATCCAGTTTTAGTATCTTTATAAACTTTCCAGGTATAATCAATATTTTGCTCGGATATCCACCAATTAATATCTGGTTTAACAAATAATTCCCTCGGACGTAAACCAAAAGTTGCGAGCATTCCATATACCCAGCGCCACATTGCCCAGGTTTCGGTGGCATCGCTGTGATTTGTATTTTTGCGGTTAAGAGCAAATTTTTCAAATAGCTCGAAGGAATGAATGATTTTCTCGTCGTCGGGAATTTCTCGAAATTTAGGAGTAACGCGATCGCGCTTTACATCGAGGGTAAATCCCAAGTCAAAAGTTTTGATGAAAACAGAACATACAGCAATTAGTTCATTTTTTTTATTTCCCCTAGTTCCATTAATTACTGATTCAAAATTATTCTTTGTTGCTAAAGTTGTGAGAGAAAAATTTCTTTTAATAACTGATATATAGTTTGCAAAAGTATTTTGACTGGTTATAGTTTTCTGACGAGTTTTATAATAACTTTCCTCAAATTTATCTAATAATTCCCCAATAGTTTTTATTTGTTGTTTTTCTCGATTTTTTTCTCTAATTCTGATTCCTAAATACTTATCATTCCATGCAAAAGTATGACGAGCAATTAATTTACCCAACTCGTAACTTTCTTCAATTGCGGTTTTTAATCCTTCTAAATTTGCTGGTATACCCAAAGATAAATCGTACTGCTTTTTAGTCTTCCCCGAACGATGGCAGTCGTCAGGTTTCAACGTAAGGGTTGCTCGTAATTGTAAAGATAACCCAGTTTGTTTGATGCTAACTCTTACTCTATCCCTTTTTAAATTAGAATTCGCTTCAGCTAACTTTTGTTCAAAAACCTCTTGATAATCTAATTCAGTCGCTTTAATTTTCGCCATTCCCTATAGCTACCGTCTGTAGTGTTCTGCGGTTCAAAATCGGTAAATGAGTCGGTTTTATAGGTAGATGAAATGAACCTCACCATAACCTATTGCACCCCTCTCCCTTAACAAGGAGAGGGGATGGGGGTGAGGTTTTCTTATTCCCTAAATATTCTCTTATTTATAAGCTCAAATAGTGAAAATAAACTGTTCGCGAATATCCTTAAATCCTGATATAAAAGTTATTTCCGAACATTTTTCAGCATATTAATGGCCCCACAGCAGTTATATGGTACCTGGTGGAGTGATGTGCGCTCCCACCTTAA
Source organism: Rivularia sp. (in: cyanobacteria) (assembly GCA_050042755.1). Taxonomy (GTDB): domain Bacteria; phylum Cyanobacteriota; class Cyanobacteriia; order Cyanobacteriales; family Nostocaceae; genus Rivularia. The sequence continues at coordinate 22,978 of JBHJJJ010000305.1, read as the reverse complement.
CTGACGTAACCCGCGCTTGGTCAATTCTGGAATATTTCCGTACCAATTGGCTCGAACCAGTTTGGTTGGGTTGTTCTTTGGAACGCTACGAAGAAATCCAAACCTATGAGGATTTTATGATTTGGCTGGACGAAAATCCAAATCATGCCAATTCAGATTTGGGTTTCTACTGGCGTATGGGTTTAGATATCGGTTTACATAAATATGGTAAAGGTCTAGGTAAATATGTTACCTGGGGATACTTACCCCATGAAGTCAAATATCAAAATCCCACCGTTGAAGGAAGAAATGCTGCTCTAATTATGAAAAGTGGGGTTTACGACAGCATTAGCGATACTCACACTCCCATGAATCATGGTTTTGTCCGTGAAAACACCACTCACTCTTGGTACAACGAAGGTACGGGAGACGTTCACCCTTACGATCGCAATACTAGACCAACTCAAAATAATGTTAAAGATTTTGAGAATGCCTATTCCTGGGGAACTGCAGTTACTCACATCGACTATGGACGCTTAGAAGCTGGCCCCTTAGCACGGCAATTGGTAGCTGGCGGCACTCACGGCGAAACTTGGCAACACTATGATGGATTTATCCTCGATGCTTTCAAGCAAATGGGTGGCGCTAGCATTCATCTACGTCAGTTAGCAAGAGTACATGAACTTGTGAAGCTCTATCGTCAAGCCGAACGTTGTTTGCGGGAATTTCGCTTGAACGATCCTTGGTATATCAAACCAAAGGAACAAGATGGACGCGGTTGGGGTGCTACCGAAGCATCGCGGGGAGCTTTGTGTCACTGGATAGATATCGAAGGCGGTAAGATTAAAAATTACCAAATTATGGCTCCTTCAACTTGGAATATTGGCCCTCGTGATGGTGAAGGAAAACGAGGCCCCATCGAGGAAGCTTTAATCGGTACTCCTATTTTTAACTCAACAGATCCGGTAGAAGTAGGCCATGTAGCCCGTTCATTTGATTCTTGTTTAGTATGTACTGTACACGCTCATGACGCGAAGACTGGTGAAGAGTTAGCACGTTTTCGTACTGCATGAAGGTAAACAGGGGAAGAAGAGCATTTCTTACCTTTGACTTTTGAGCTTTGATTTTTGACCTTTCATACAATTAACTATGTCCGACAAAGGATTACACGAACATTTTCCCAGTCTTCCCGACGAAGCACTACAAGAGTTTACCCAGTGGTGCGTAACACAGCATGCCAGGGAAGCCGGATACGAATTTACTCCTAACCAAATCAAGTTAGAAGAGTTGCAAACAGCGGATTATATTCCTGAAATTGTCGGTCTATTTATGGATACGACAAGAAAGGATATTAGAACTGGATTAATCGCAACATTCGCAGGAAAGCAAGCCGATAACCATTCTTTGTCTGGTTTACCGGCGATGGTTGATTTCGTTTCGCTTTACGTTAAACATTTGTTTCCTGGTGAAGGAATCGACGAACAGCAAACGGAAGAGTTGCTAGCCAAAGCATCTCAACAGCAGTTAGAGAAACTTTCTCAAATTGCTCAAGAGCATAATGTCAAATTATCAATTTAAATACAGCAATCCTAAATTAAAAGTATTCTAGACCCGGTTTTTGTTCAAAAACCGGGTTTTTCAATATAAATTAGGCAAATAGCACATTTTTTGTCGGAGCACGTAAGTATTAGATCAATTTTCAACGTAATAATAGGGCTAAGGAGGGTACGGCATCATCCGAGTGTTGTGACAATCGCGGCTATTCCTGTTCAAGTTAGATCGGTATTTTTAACGAATCACCAAAACATCATATAATTAGATTAGCTATTCTACACATTCACATGTATAAATTTATTCTTGTAATTTATTTGACCATAGCCATCGGTTAAAATCATAGTTTTATCCTTTAAATATGCCCAAATCCTTGTCTAGACTTGTATTACAAGTAAATTAATTCATAAGCACGCCAGTCAGCTATAGAAATTTAGATCATCAAATACTGTTGGTATAATCACTATAAGTAATATAAATAAAAGTTTAAGCTTTTATTAAAACATTGACTATTTCCGTTAAAGTCAGTTAAAAATAATTAAGAAATCATGACATTTTCCTGTTCCCTTTTAATTAGCAGTACTCAGGCACTTAATTCTCTGGTAACATGGTAAATTCACAGTTTTTTTGCTTCTAAAAGTAACAATAATTACTTCTAAGAAGATAAATATAAAAGCAGACAATGCGGGCTTAGTAACAGGGTTTAATCAGGGTGTAATGCAAATGGGGCATTTACCTCTACTTTGTGATATCTACTTTTCAATTCTCGAAAAAATCATCGATTGGTCTACGGAGGGCAAATAAAAATGTCTAGTTTAATTCAAAATGTACTAAATAGCCACGAAAACAAGAATTTACGTGAGTTTGGGAATGGAGTAGATCGTCTTAATTGCTATCTATCCAGTAAATTATTTGGTGAAAATTGTGATAATTGGCAAGAAGCTTTATTCAGCTTTTTGCACCTGCACGAGTATAATTCACAGCAGTTATTAATTAACGAGCGTATCAAAAATGAATCCCAGCTATCCGAAAAAGTAAAACGAGTACTTAATCTTTTAGAACATTATCCTTCCCACACATCCTACGAAAATTTTCGCTTTGAATTGCGGAGTTTTGGATTTGAAGCAGGCTGGGGAAATACGGCTTTTCGGGTAAGGGAAACTCTTTCATTGCTTGAGCAATTGATGAATTCGGGTGAGCGTCAACTATTAGAAAAGTTCATTTCCCGGATTCCAATGGTTTTTAAAGTTTTGCTTACATCTCCCCAAAGATGTTTTGGACAAGAAGCTGACTTAGAAAGATCAGATACTGAGGCACAAGTCAAAGAATTAGAAAAACAAATCCAAGAAAATCTTAAATTAGCCGGAATTGACGTGCTTGGTGTCATCAAACCTAAAATAATTGTACTTACAGGTTTGATTCCTAATAGCCAGAGCACTAACTCTAATCAAAGGTTAGAAAAAATATCGGATACTAAAAATTGCTGGATTTTGCGAGTTCCCTTCCACGAATTCCAACCAGAAATAACCCAAGATTCAAATTCTCGGTTTGAAATTTATCCTTATTTAGAAACCTTTGCTATTGATTCTGAACGAGAATTGTTCGCCGAGTTTCAAGGTAAACCAGATTTGATTATTAGTAATTCTACTGATGATAATTTAGTCACATTCCTATTATCGCAGCAGATGAATGTAACCCAATGTGTTATTGCTCGAACTTTGGAAAAATCAAAATATATTTTCAGTGATGTAGATCGAGAAGGCATCCAACAGCAGTATGATTTCTCACTTTAGTTATCCGAATATAAATCTATAGTTTGTAGAACTAATTGATTTTTGTTCGTATTCGCGGAGTGCGAAACGACATGGCTGAAAGTTTCTGTTCCCTATTCCCTATTGAGAGTTCCCTACCGAGGGCGAACAATTTCATTAATCAAATTGGATTCCTATATATCTCTAGAGAATACCGCCAAGGTGTGATGACTAATTTTGAGAAACTGTTCGAGTTACCTATACTTGCCACGCGCTAAAGCTCTGCTCCCGAAAAATATAGAGTAGGCGTTAACTTAAATTCTATTCCCTCCTCCTAAATGAGGAGGGAAGTGGTAAGTTAAAAAAAACCAAATTTTTGTAAACGTATATACTTCAAAATTAATCTATAGATGTTAATGAATGTATTGATAAAAATTTTTATTTCAAAATATAAAAATATTTCCAGAAAATATGTAGAATAGGAAGACAAACGCAATATTCAAGGCACAGAATTTACTGTCTTAAAGATTTTTCGTAAATTCTAGTGGTGCATCAAGGTTAGTTTGTGTGATTAATCATGAGAGGAAAAAGTTTTTTTTGTCTTCCCCCCTCCTCCCTCTCTGTGCGTATACTCGGCAATTTTAGGTTGTGAAAATATTAGTAGCAGTCTTGAGTGCGAAAGCCCGCAAATCTCTCCCATTAATCGCTGCATTATACCTATCGTCTGATTTATTCTCAATCAAAAGATTTTCTGATAAGTATGATGAAAATTAGAACTACGATCGCTGATGACCAATGAGCAGAAAAATCTCACAATTATAGGTTGTGGAAACCTCAACCGTAATGATGATGCTGTAGGCGTGATTATAGCCCAACGCCTACAACAGTATGTTGCAGCATATCCTCATCCCCATGTGAAAATTTACGACTGCGGAACCGCAGGGATGGAAGTCATGTTTAAAGCCAGAGGTAGCAAGCACCTAATAGTTATTGATGCGAGTTCGACAAATTCCGAACCAGGTGCTGTATTTAAACTTCCAGGTAAAGAATTAGAAGCCCTACCAGAAGCTAGTTATAATTTACATGATTTTCGCTGGGATAATGCAATAGCTGCTGGAAGAAAAATCTTTCAAGATGATTTTCCACAAATCGTGACGGTTTATTTAATTGAAGCAGCAAATCTCGATTTTGGTTGGGATTTAAGCCATCCTGTGAAACAGTCTGCCGACTTCGTGTTTGAACAAATCAAAATAATGATTGGACATAACTACTGAGTACTACAGGACTGTTTTACGCTGAGTCTTCTCGATAAACAGACAATTCATTCACCCTCATTTCAAAAGGTATTCCTTGATTACTAGGTGGACAAACGCGAATCTTAGCACTACTGGCAATATTATTCAGCAATGATGCCATTGGTACCATTTTTTGTAAAATCCGCCAGTTAGTAACTCCATCGGGACATTCAATCACTAAGAGCATTGCAGAGGTATGGGTAGTCACATACCATCGACACACAGATAGCAAATCTCGAATTTTGCGATCGCAGTTGTCATAAAAGAAATTACTTACAGATTTTTCCAGCTGCTGACGCAATATAATATCTGCTGATGAAGGTTGGAAGTTTCCCAAATCATCATCCTGAGAGAAATACTTATTTTTCATGTGTTCTTATGTCTAATTGTTCTTTCAAACTCCAATCACAATACCACAAGCCGATTATTGATTTGTAGCTAAATATTCTATATTTGCATCATCATAAATATTGCGATCGAAGCAATAATAGAAAACCAAAAGTTAGCTAAATACATATTTAGCTAGAGAATATTTACAGCAAATCGAATAGTGTCACAACTATTATAATCATATACAATCAATAAAGTTAGTATATGATATTTAAGAACAAAGAATTTAACGGATGGATAACCTTTTGTTCACCAAAGTTATCTTTCTTAACTAAATCCTTACCTTCAAATAAAGTAGAGCTACTATTTTCCACATAGTTGATAATAGAAGCATTGGTTGTGATTTTTTGTTCATATCGTAGAAAGTATGAAAAAATTGGTGTCATAGATAAACAATTTTAGAATACGCGGAATAATACACTAAGAGAAAAATCATTCCGTTGGCAAACCGAAATGAGATTATTGAGCATTGCTATATTCTTCGGTGGTTGAAAACTAACTCTATAGATATTTTGTAAATTTCTATTTTCATTATTATTTATTTGCCATCTAGAATATATATTACTCTTTCTCGCTTTTAGATATGGAAATATGACGGAAAATATCGTAATTAGCCTGAGTATCTAAGCTAAAATTAAGATCGAGATTAAATCTGTCAGAATCATAAACAAATTGTAAATATCTGTAGCAAGCATCAGTCAAAGTACTAATTATACCTAGATAGAATACGCTATAAAAAAAGCAATATTTCATGCTTGGGTTTTCTATATTTTCAGCTAGACCTATAATAAACACAACTTGAAAAAAAAAAGAAGCCACCGATACTTTTCTTATGTAATATATAAATCATTTAAGTTTTCATAAATAAGTTGGTAAACTCAGATACAATAATTCCTCAACCAAAAGCTTTAAGAGCATTTTGCATCAGGATATGGCTCCAATGCCGGCAACTATGAAAATAACATCTCAATTAATACGATGAAAAACCCGGTTTATTAAAACCGGGTTAAATCAATGACTAATTACCAAACAGAAAGTTTAACCAACACACCCATTAGCTAAAAACAAAATCTTCAATTTTACTTTCTTCTGCAAATTGTTCTCTTGCAGATTTTTCTGTTTGTGGTGCCCCATAGGCAATTGCTTCAGCTTCAATTTGATCTACTAATTTCCAAGCATCAGCAGCCTCTAAGGAGTAAACGCCATAGATACCGCAAATTGAGCGGGCATTGGATATTGCATTTTGCAATTCTGATTTAAGAAATATTAATTTTTGCTTGGCTACAAAATCACCTTTATTCAAAATATCGGTAACAGAAATAACACCAACTAAATCATCTTGGATAACTGGTGCACGCCAAATGTCAGACTGAGCAAATAGCCGCGCTACATTTTCTATACTTAATTCTGGGTCGATTATGATACAAGGCTTGCTCATGATTTCCGAAACGGAAACATTTTGAGGATCTTTGCCAAGAGCAATTACCTTAATAGTAATATCGCTCTGAGTTACAATTCCGTAAGTGTCTTCTGGATTTGAAGGTTCAACTATTAAGGCACGTAATTGTGTGAGTCTTAATAATCTTACTGCTTCTGCGACGGTAGCTGAACCATTAATAGTTGCTACATTTAAGCTCATGATATCTTTTGCTTTCATCATGACTGTCTCTCCAATATTTCTATTCAGCAAGTAAGGAAATTTATTGGCTTATTGCTGCTATTCTTCCCAAGGGCGGAATAGGCTTTATTGAACAAATCTCATTCACGTACTCTATTATAGTTACAAGGACTAGATTTTGTTTTTTCAATAAGCACTTGTAGAGTCCATAAACCTTTATAGAAGTCATCAAATCATTCTTGTATAGCAAGAATTAGGGGGATTTCTGGAGAGGATTGACGCTTTTTCCCGATTTTTTATTATTTTCATAGATCTATCGATCTCTAGCACATTAAAGCATAAGACCTAAAGATTCAAAAGTCTTACTAGAAAGGTAATGATTACTCTAGGCTTGCGACTCCGGGTTGATTTGCAACAATTTAGCTTACATACATATTATCTCTCCTTTGATTTTAAGCAAAGAACAATTCATAAAACTTCGTAGTCAACATCTGTTTACAAAAAAGTAAATAGAATCTAAAATATTTTGGATTTATCAACATTTTTAGATTATAAAATATAGCTCATAAAAACGATTTAAAAGTAAAAACAATATGAAATATATCGGTTCCAAGTTAATGATTAAATAGGATTCATGAAGTATTAATCAGGAATGGCCGCAATTGTCACAATATCCTGCTGGTGCCGTACACTGATTGTCTTATTACTGCCTTGAGAATTTAATTAAAGGTCACGTGCCCTACAAAAAAATGTACCAGTTGCGTAAGTCCTATTAATTATGCTTGTTATCTTCTTAAAATAAAATCTGTCTTTGTAAAAGCTTAAGTAGACGGTATTTGCAGAAAAAATATTCTCAATTAAGCTGTGACGAAAAGCAGATTTTTACTATTAATAGATTATTTTTTACGTGCCACAATGTGAAAAATATGCCAATATTTTTCGTTTCCTAAAGCAGTTTTACCAAGATGCTCTTCTTCGTTGAGAAATTCGACTTCAAAGAGTCTTAGGAGTGCTTCAATCTCAGATTTAGTATGGTGATTCATTGTAGAGTCAGTAGCCCAGCTATCGCGCGAGCCGAATAAATGGCCGCAGAAACGACTGCCAGTTCGTAAACAGGAGTAGATTTTGTTCCACAAGTCAGGGAAGCTTTCTGGCGCACAAAAGGGAAGGCTGAAGCTGGCATTGATTAAATTCACCGATTCTGGGAACTGGATATTTTCAAACTGAGCTATACGAGTTTGCAAAAGATTAGTGTTGATATGGGGACGCTTTAATAATTGGTTAATAGCTTCTTTTTCACCATCGATAGCTATAACCTGCCAACCCCGACGTAGCAATTCCACCGTGTCTCTACCTTCCCCGCACCCCAAATCAATAGCTATTTTCGATTTAGTCTCTGGAGTTTCGATTTCACAATTACGATTAGCAGTAAGTAAAGTTTCTCGCGGTGGACGATTTGCAACAGCTTTGTAATAATTTGACCATTTACGGCCCGAAACTTGATTTTTAGATTGAAAATTGTTTGATTTTGACATTTTTTAAAAATTAATATCCGTGAATTTCAGTGAAGAATGATTGATCGATCGTGAATAAAAGTTGAAAATGCTTATGCAAATTCTGTGAATTTGATAAAATTAGTTGGCATAAAAATACGATTAGCAAAATAAAACTATGAAAGTAAGTGCTCGCAATCACCTAAAAGGAACTGTTAAAAAAATTATACCTGGAATTGTCAATACTGAGGTAACTTTGGAAATAGCACCTGGGGTGGAAGTAGTTTCAATTATTACTAAATCATCAGCAGATCAGATGCATCTCTCTTTAGGAAAAGAAGCTTATGTTGTTGTCAAGGCAACAGATGTAATGGTTGGTGTAGATTAAAAAAAAGCGGCTTGCATACCTTAGCAAGTCCCATGATTTGAATTTATTAATATAAATATGACTTACGCAACCGGCACATTTTTCTTGTAGGGGCACGTGACACTTCCTTTGATGTTTAAGGAAATAATAAGGTTTTCCTGTCACGCACCAAGCAGGGTCGTGTAACAATTGCCTAAGTTATGATAAATGATTAATCCCTTTCCGACTCCAGGATTACTGATTAAAAAAACACCCAGTCATAAGCAATTAAGCTGTTGTGCATTAAAAATGCACAATACTCTTGTCAAAAGTCAAAAGTAATATTGTTTGAGCCATCACTATCGAATCGAATAATATACAACTTAGATGCGTAACAGCTTAACAATGCCCCCGAACCCAATTGGCAAAGAAAAAAGTCATAACTAATTAAAGCTATGACTCAAAATTTATAAAAAGGTAATAACTAAATCAAAACTCTATACCAAATAAGCTTCTTGATGAGTTTTGATTGTGCAGTTGGAACGAGGATAGGTGACGCAAAGTAAAGCAAAACCTTTGGACATTTGTTCGTCATCTAAAAAGTTTTGGTCTTCTTGATTGATTTCACCTTCAGTGACTTTACCAACACAACTAGAACAAGATCCAGCAGAGCAACTGAAAGGTAATTCAACTCCTGCTTCTTCAGCTGCTTCTAAAATAGTAGTTTCTTCATCAACTTCTATTGTGGTGTCTAAATCTTCCTTTTTGTTAATCAATCGAACTTGATAATTAGCCATGTTTCTGTTCTCCTCAAACGACATCTAACTTATTAATTGTTAATTATTAGAATTATTAGTAATTAGTGTTTTCTCTATCGTACTAACTACTACCTACTAATAATTTACTGACTGCAAGGTACACCGTCAGGTGTACAATCACCTGCTTGAAATGACTTGCCACAACCGCAGGTTTTGGTTGCATTGGGATTAGTGAATTTGAAGCCGCTTTCCATCACACCTTCGATAAAATCTATTACCATCCCTTGCAATAGCGGCGCACTTTTAGCATCAACATAGATTGTGATCTTGTCTGAATGTTGAACCACCAAGTCATCTTTGCCTAGCTTACTGGTGATATTTATTGCATATTCGTAGCCGTTACAACCACCATCTTTAACAGAGACACGGATCGCTCTAGTCCCCGTATTATTCTCTGTTGCAGTATCTTGTAAAAATAAACTTAGGCGTTCTGCTGCTTTTTCTGTCAAACTAACAGTCATGGGACGAACCTCCGTACTTTTAGATCGCTTTTAGATAATGGTTGTTTTTGCCTAGGGAACAAAAAATAATTCGATGGTAATGCTGGAATTTGGATTCATCTTCAATTTAGGTAAAATCCCTTCCCTAGAAGCTAAGACTTACAATTACCAGTAGTTTCTAGAGGTTGAGACTGAGAATACCTCCAAGGAGCGCTGTTACCACATACTGGACATTCGCGATCGCGATAAGAACGACGTTTAGCAAAGTCCATTCTGGTAAAATCGATAGTTAGTAACTGTGATAATAGAGGCTGACTAAATCCGGTAATTAACTTGATAGCTTCCAAAGCTGTTAAACAAGCTAGAGTACCCGAAACTACACCTAGAACTGAAAATGCACGTCTATCCCAATCAGGTTTTTCTGGAAATAGACATGATAGACAGGGAGTTACACCAGGAATAATCGTAGTTAGATAAGCCTCCATTGAATCCATCGCTGCTTCTACCATTGGCTTACGCCAGCGAACACAAGCTTCATTTAACAAATTACGCTCTGTAAAGTTGTGAGCGCAATCTAAAGCCATGTCACTTGATTGCACTAATGAGTCTACATTTTCCGGATTGATGTAATCATGAATTGTTTCTATCTCAATATCGGGATTAATCGCTTGTAGGGTTTCTTTAGCTTTAAATACCCTTGGCTTTCCTACCCAATCATCAGTCATGAGAATTTGACGATTCATATCATCAAGCCGCAAGTCACCTCCTCTTACAAGGATTAATCGTCCCACACCTGCTACCGCGAGGTAAAGTGCAGCGGTACCGCCTAATCCTCCAACACCTGTAACCAAAACCGTAGCTGACTTCAAACGCTTTTGTGCCAATTCACCAAAATTGGGGAGTGTCATTTGGCGACGATAGCGCTCCAACTCGGTAGGCGTTAGGTTTACCACTTTATTACCTCCTAATCCGAATCAATTTCTGTCAGCTTGACTACATTTTTTGGCTTCTGGTGAAACACTTTGAACAGTTTCTGTTCTTGAGGTGTTGACTCTATAAATACCTGATAAGCTTGCTGTAATGCTTCGCTATATTTACCTAATCGATCGTAATCATTAAGTTCGGAATTATTACCATCGATTTCGTTGATATATTCAGAAAATTTTTGCAAGATATGTAGGCGATTTATATTTACTACTTTTTGATCGTATTCTATTTGAAAAAAATCAAAATAGTCTTCTGCATTTATCAGTTTGTTGAATTCTGACAAACTCCCACTCATTGTGCCTGCTCCATTATTTTCAATTGTTGTTTAAGTTCATTTAATTGACAATATATTTTATAAGTTGCCTCAGCTACTGCCATCAAATTTTCATAATCTGTAGGTAATCCTTCTGCTAAATCGTGCAGATCCATTTTCATCTGACCGGCTTTACTATTAAGGCGCTTGATCTTTTTTTTTAATTCTTCAATGTTTGTTGTTTCTTCGGTATGAGCCATAGACATCTCCTGATATTTAATAAATATACTAACAATTCGTAACTAATTATTAATTACAATTTATACAATTTCTGATTAGAAACCCGGTTTGATAATCAAATCAGTATTTATTTGAAATTATATTTACAAAAAAACCGGGTTTCTCTAAATAAGTAAAATAGGAATTAAGAGTTATTTATAATTCTCCTACTTCTGGAAAACGCTTGGCTAATTCCACACCTTTATTTACTAAACTTTCTCCTTCTTCTGCGAGTTTATCGAAGGAATCAAAACCAAAACGATGGGCATCTCGTAAAGTCTTTTTAACTAATAAAAGACGACCGGAAAATACTAATATCCACCCGAATCCTTCATGATTCAAATCGGCGACAACTTGCGACAGTAAGCCAGTTTCCTGTTCAATGCGTATTGCGATCGCACGATAAAAAGCATTAATTCGCGATATTGTCATCGGGTGTACATCACCCTCTACAGAAATTTCCCGCTTCTTCTGTTTGCTAACAACGTATGGTTTAATAATTAGATCGTCGGACCATTTACGATAAGTTCCGTAAGTATCTAAACCCCGAATTTGTTGTACTAATGCCTTAATAAATGTAGAATTTAAGACATCACTAGTAGTAGTACCATTTACATTATTACTGCTATTCATACAGTTGCATCCTCAACGAAATCTTCTTCTTCTAATTCATCTTCAAAGTTACGGTCTTTTTGTTTTAAAGCTTTACGTAACCAAGGTGGAGGACTTCCTTTTAAAGTGTGTACCAAGCGTTGTAAAATCTCAATAATTTCATCTTCTTCGGAACGCGCCTTAACTGGAGTTACACCCTTTTTAATTAAACGAGCAGCAGCGCTACCTCCAATTGCTGAAACATAAACGATTGTGCAATCTTCTAAGGCTTTAAGTTTCGGTACTAGTTTATCTTCGTTCCCATCTTCTTTCAGTTCTCCTCCAAAAGTAAGAGTTTCTAAAAAAGAATAGCCTTCATCAGATATTTCGTAAACATCAACCATTTTTGCCCATCCAAAATGAGCGTTAATATGAACGTTATCGCTCGTTGTAAAGGCAATTTTCATGTCAATTCTCCTTTTACTTAAGTTAAAGGTTAAAAATATAAACCATTAACCACTAACTACTAACCATTAACCAAAGTTAGTGCTTCACACTCATTTCCTCTTGCTCTAAAAAGAGGTTGCCAATGTCAAACAGAATTCCCATAGTTCCCCGATAACCAACCTTAGTAAATTGACCGATACCTAAACGGTCAAAAATAGGAATACCTTGGCGATAAACAGGAATATTTAATGTTCGAGAAATTGTTGCAGTGTGAGAGTTACCAATTAATAAGTCAGAACCCACTGCAACTTGCTCAAAATCTTCCAAATCACCAATAATAACTTTTTCGAGATGAAGTTTTTCTAGTAAAGGGGAACGGGTGGTAGTGACTGCGGCTTGAATTTCTGCTCCCATTGATTGCAAAAAATTAACCGTCATCCATAGCAAATCTGGTTCTAATGCTAAGGATACCCGCTTGCGACCAAAGAAAAAGTGAGTATCGAGCATCGCGTCTTGTAATTGACGGCGTTGGTGGCGAAATTTTTCTGGAACTCTAACACCGCTAATATCGGACAATGCTTGTACAAAGTTATCTACAGCATCTAATCCAGTCAATTCGCTAAATAACTCGTAGGGAATAGCGAAACGTTGATCTAAAATCTCCGCTGCACCACGCATACTCTCACCGATGGCAATTGTAAAAGACGAACTGCCCATTTTACGCAGTTGCGCCAAAGTTGTACCGCCACCGGTTATCGGACTGTAAGATTCATCTAGATGACCATCTAATGAAGCTGAAAGATCCGGTACAACAATTGGCACTAATCCAAAAGCAGTAACAATGTCTTTGATTTCTTGTAAATCTCCTGGAGTCAAAGCAGAACTCATCAAGATATTAACTTGATGTGGTTTAATTTCCCCTTTTTGTGGAAGTTCCTTAACCATACTTTCTACTGCTGCAGCATAGCCATCTTGCAAAGCTCCTTTAAAATCTGGTGAGGAGACTAATAAAATTGGTAATTCATTTAATTGGGGGTGATTTTTACGAAAATCTTTGAGAATACCTTCCATATCATCCCCTCTAGTTTCAGTTAGCCCTGTGGTACAAAGACCTATAATTTCAGGGTTTACCTTTTCCACCAGAGTCAAAATTGCTTGCTCAACGTTATCCTCTCCACCCAAAATTGTAGAGACTTCTGTCATCGCCGTAGTAGAAAGGGGAATCACCTCTCGAAAATGCCTCACCAGTATCACTTTAGCGAAGGCTGTACAGCCTTGGGAACCGTGCAAAAGAGGTATCATACCCTTCAACCCCAAAAAGGCTAAAGCTGCACCTAATGTTTGACTTTGTTTGAGAGGATTTACTATAACTGGTTTTTTTGGAGTTGCAACAATAGCCATCGTTAATTAATTCGTATTTTGTAAAAAAGGTCAAAGGTTTCCGGTTTTAAATACTTTCAAGAAATACAGGGAAAAGAGGAGAGAAGGGGAAGAGGAGGAAGAAAAAACTTGTTTGTCTCATAATAAACCCAGCATATTTACCTTAGTAAAATACTAGAAATTCTTAAGCGATCGCCATTCACTGCTCACTGTTCACTGTTCACTGTTCACTGTTAACTGTTAACTGTTAACTGTTCACTGATTTCCAAATCCCAAGGAGCAGGTTGACGCACTTGCTGCCAAACTGGGCTGTAAAGGGCTTCGTCTAATTCTCTGGCCATATTAACCATACCTTCATATCCAGCATAAGCGTGATGACGTTCTTGATTAATGTCGAGGAAAGGTATTCTAGCTTTAAGAGCAGTGTATTGATTGCGACCGCCAGCAATCAGCATATCGGCTTTGGTTTCGCCAATTACTCGTATCAATTCCTGGGGATTACCTTTGGACATCGTAATGCCATCTTTACCTAACAACTTCTGAATTCTGGCTTTATCTTCTTCCGTACTTTTCTTTGTACTGGTAGCTACAACTTCCATTCCCAAGTCTTTCGCTGCCGAAATAATTGACCAGCTTTTCACGCCTCCGGTATAAAGTACAACGCGCTTGCCTTTCAACCGGGCACGGTATGGTGCTAATTTTTCGTTTAATTTTGCAGTTTCTTCTGCAATCAATCTTTCAGTGCGCTGCTGTAAATCCGGATCTCCCAACTTCCTGGCGACATTCCTCAAAAAGCGGTTCATATCATCTATGCCGTAAAAAGATTCTTCTATATAAGGAATACCGTAACGCTCTTCCATCTTTCGCGCCATGTTAATCAAAGCCTTGGAGCAAATCATCACGTTCAACTTGGCACGATGAGCGTGGCAGACTTCTTTATAACGAGCGTCACCTGTAATTTTACTTAAAATACGAATGCCCAATTTTTCTAGTAGTGGTGTAACATTCCACATTTCCCCAGCGATATTATATTCACCAATCAGATTAATATCTAATGGGGTCGTGTATTCGGGTTCAACAGTACCGACAACATACTCTAATAAAGTCTCTCCAGCAAGGCGATTGCCGAGATTTTTACTACCAACAAATCCAGGAGCATTAACAGGAATGACCCGAATACCAACTTTTTTCTCAGCAGCTTTACAGACTGCATCTACATCTTCACCAATTAAGGCCGTTACGCAGGTAGAGTAGACAAAAATAGCTTCAGGATTATAATTATTTTTTACGTGTTGGATGGCCTTGTAGAGCTTTTTCTCGCCACCGAAGATAATATCATTTTCACTCAAATCAGTAGTGAAGCCTTTTTTGTAAAGCATGGGACCAGACGAAAGACTACCACGACTACCCCAAGAATTACCAGCACAAGCAATAGGCCCGTGTACTAAATGAGCAGCATCGGTGATGGGAACTAGAGCAATCATAGCTCCATCAAAAGAACAACCTCCTTGTGCTGCACCAGGTTGAGCCTGTTGCTTACAAGCTTTATTTTTCTTTTCTCCGTTTTTTTGATGATTGTGTTCGCATCCTGGTTCGGTTAGCAGTTCGTTGATTTTGCTTTGGGTGATTTTCATATTGAGGACCATTAAATAAAGTATTAATTATTGCTTTTACACTAATCTTGATTGAAGATTACTTTTTTGAATTACAGGGATGCCCGCGATTGTCATAAGATACAAGAAAAGTATGCCAGTTGCAGCCATTCCTAAATTAATAAACTTGGATTTTTCTTAATAAATAATGAACAAATTCTGAGTATTGTGTTGGCATCGGTTATGATTTAAATTAGTTAATGTAAGAAAACACAACCCCATAAAGTTTTGCTACAAAGGATTGAGTTTATTTCAAGTTAATATGTTTGAACTGTGCCTAAATAGCTTAATATTTAGAAAAATTGTCTACAAGTACAAAAGTAAAAGTAAAAGGAAAAGGCAAAAGAGGGAATAAAGAAGTATAAAGGATAAAGGATGATTAACATTTCATACTTGAGCCTTCATACTTCATCCGCTCATTATTATTACCTTTTCCTTAGAAAGCACGCGAGCCTAGTAAATTCAATTTCTAACGAATTAAGTCGAAGGAAATATCTGTCTTAGAAGGAATATTGGTGTTGCGATCGATTTCCTCAAAGATAGCATTGACAATCCAAGTAAGTAGATTGATTGTACCTTGATAACCAATAGTAGAGTAACGGTGTAAGTTGTGGCGGTCCATAATAGGATAACCGATACGGATTAAAGGAATCTTAGTATCACGCTCTAAATACTTACCGTAGGAGTTACCAATCATGAAGTCTACGGGTTCGGTGAACAGTAAAGAACGCATGTGCCATAAGTCTTTACCAGGATAGAAAGTAGCACCTTGGCCGTATTCGTTGTTGGAGCACAACTCTTGGATTTCTGCTTTAAACTCATTGTTGGAGTTGTGAACTAAAACGTGTACGGGTTCAGCACCTAATTCCATCAAGAAACAGGTTACACCATATACTAAGTCTGGATCGCCGTAGATAGCGAAACGCTTACCATGTAACCATGCATGGGAGTCAGTCATAGCATCAACTGCACGACCGCGCTCTTCTTCTAACTCTTGAGGAATGGGCTTACCAGTTAATTCGCTGAGTTTCATTAAGAACTCATCAGTTCCGCGAATACCCCAGGGGCTAACAACCTCTGTCTTTTGCTTCCACTCTTTCTCGATGTATTCACGAGTCTTAGGAGTAGAATGTGTTTGCAAGCAAAGTGTAGCTTCAGCATTGCAAGAATCAGCAGCATCTTCCAACTTAGTACCCTTGGGATACATGTTGAATTTACCATCGTTAGGTGCATCAACGTAATCAGAGTTATCAGCCAACAAGGTGTAGTCGATACCCATCAAGGAAGCAATACGCTTAACTTCACGCAAGTTACCAACATAGGTGTCAAAACCAGGGATGATATTAATTTTGCCATTGGTTTTATCTTTCTTCTTACCTTCAGTAAGGTTAAGAAGAATACCTCTCAACATATTATCGTAGCCGGTAATATGAGAACCTACGAAGCTAGGGGTGTGAGCAAAAGGTACGGGTAAATCTTCAGGAACTCCGCCTTCGTTCTTAGCATTGGTGATAAATGCACCCAAGTCATCACCAATTACCTCAGCCATACAGGTAGTAGAAACCGCAATCATTTTAGGATTGTATAGCTTGTAAGCATTGGTCAAGCCATCAATCATATTCTTCAAACCACCGAATACCGCAGCATCTTCAGTCATAGAAGAAGAAACAGCAGAGAAAGGCTCTTTGAAGTGACGGGTTAAGTGGGTACGGAAGTATTCCACTTGAGCCAGAAGTAAAATTAAGCTTAAAATGTTTACAGTAAGCAACTTTAATTTATTTACTTGTTTGTAGTGAACTCAAAATAATTTAGTGAACTTTTAGTGTAAAAAGTGGAAGATATACAGGGAAAGGTTTTTGAAGATTTTGAACCTCCAGCAACTACCGACGGTAGTTATTTAGGACTTAAGAGACACGTGACTGAAACTCGTAAACACCTACAAGCTAAGTTCGAGGAAGAAATAGCACAAATCAATAAACGATTGAAAGCTGGTAAAACAAAAGTAAGCATAGAATCTAGGAGGGGAACTATTCAGTTACGCGCTACTCTCCCATTGAAACCCGGTGAGCTTCACCCAAAAGGTAAAGATAAGAAGCAGTACACTATATCATTGGGTATTCCAGCTAATTTCGATGGTTTAAAAACCGCTGAAGAAGAAGCACAGGAATTGGGTAAGTTAATTGCTCGCAAAACTTTTATTTGGAATGATATATATTTAGGAGTTCAAAATAAGAAGAAAAAGACCATAACTTTTGATGAGTTTTATTAACAGTTTGAGGAAAGATATTTTTCGGAAAGGAAAAAAACTATCAAAAGTGAAGGAACTCTAATTAATTATAAAAGAAGATACAGAGCAGTTTTTTCTGGGAGTGAAATAATTACAGAGTTTTCAGTCAGGGAAAAAATTAAGAAAGTACCATATGATGCATCTAAAAGAACAATCGTTACTATGGGTAAGATAATTCTTAACTCATTAGGGATTAAAGCTAATTTATCCGAATTGATACCTAAAACAAAACCTCAACAAAGATTAATACCTACCGATCGAGAGATTGAAAAAGGAATATTTTTTTTTGAAACACATTTTCATCAAAAAGTCAAAGGTCAAACAAAATATGAAAATAATTGGTTGAAGTATAAAACAATTTATGCGTTGTTAGCTGTTTATGGTTTACGTCCTAGAGAAGCGATAAATAATCCCGATCTGGATTGGCTGGTATCTCCTGAAAACGAGCATAATACTTTTAAAGTACATGAATCAAATAAAACTGGATACAGAGAAGTTTTTCCATTTGTACCTGAGTGGATTGAAATTTTTGATGTAAAAAATCAACAAGGATTGCATATGTTAAAAGATTATTCTTTTAGTAAAGGAACTGCAATTCAATTATCTAGCAAAGTAAATAAGATCGCGGGTAGCTTTAAAAGTTGTGGAATCTCTTTTTCTCCATATGATTTACGTCACGCTTGTGCTATTAGAGCACACTTGCAAGGAGTACCTATTAAAGCGGCAGCAGATAACTTGGGTCATTCCGTAGAGATGCATACTAAAGTTTATCAAAGATGGTTCGGTTTGGAGAATAGAAGAAAAGCTTTTAATCAAGCTTTTAATCATATGTCTAAACTTGAGGAACTCGAAGCGGAGAATATAGGTCTTAAGAAGCGTATAACTCAACTAGAAACTGAACTAGCAAGATTTAAATTCCCTCAGATGATGTAATTATTTATAATTTAGCTTAATCACCTTTTTGAAAGTAAGCATTTTCAGCTTACTTTTTCTTTTATTGATTGTCAAAAAAACTGCTCGCCATCATTCATAATATACTAAAAATTTGTTTTCACTTATTTAAATACAAACTTATTTATACTTTGTCTTTAAAATAAGATTTTAATAATTTAATAATGAGCTAAAAGTTAGTGTAATTATAGTAAATTATTTTAGTCTTTTGATTGAATTTACATATATTAAGCTAGTAACTTAAGTGAAATAGTAGTGAAAAATGAAATATTATTCCTCAACACTTTTAAAATAAAAGTATTTAAATATTATTGAGTCGAATCGGAAGTAAGCCACACAACCTTGAGAACCTTGAACGAATGGTAAAGTACCTTCAAAACCAGCAGCAGCGTAGATTGCTCCTAAAGGTTGACAACCTTTAGCAGGGTTTATGGTTAAAGCTTCACGAGCAAAGTTCTTTTCGCGGTATTCCCAAGATTTAGTCCATTCTGCAACTTTCTTGACTTCTTCAGGATCGTGTCCACCTTCAAACTTTTTCTTGTTCTCGAAAAGTTCTTGATATTCTGGCTGGTGAAACAGCTCTACGTGATCTTGAATTTTTTCTGGATTCTGTGGCATTGTGTATCTCCAAAGGAGGCGCGAGTAGGTTCGTTGTTTGTAAATGAAAGTTTTTAGGGAAAAGGAAGGAATAGGAAACAGATCCAATCTGTTCCCATTTCTCATTTCACTAATCTCTAAGCAGCAGCTTTAGCAACTTGAGTAGTAGCAGGAGCTTCTTCTTTTGTCCAAGGAGTTCCAATTAATTTCCAGGAAGGATTGTTGATTGCTAAATCCATGTCACGAGCGAAGATAGCGAAGCCATCATAACCGTGATAAGGACCGGAGTAACTCTTTTTGTGGTTTAATAGTTTTTTACGGTTAAATGTGAATATTTACTAGTGTTTCCCATAAACATTGTTTGAGAATAACACAATTATTTTTAGTCTAAATATAGGCTAATACAGAGTATGATGCATAACCAGGGTCAAGACAAATATCAACAAGCCTTTGCAGACATGGAACCACTTCCATCTACCGACGGCAGTTTTCTGGGTTCATGTGTGCAATCACAGCAGCAAAAGGAACACATGAGAGCGAAAGTATTACAGGAATTGGAACAATTAAATATACGTTTAAAATCAGCGAAAACAAAGGTGACTGTTCGGCAATCTAATGGAAGCCTACAATTACGGGCGACGTTACCAATTAAACCGGGAGACAAGGATATAAAGGGGACTGGGAGAAAGCAATATAATATCAGTTAGAATATTCCCCTTAATTTGGATGGTTTAAAAACAGCGGAAGAGGAAGCTTATGAATTAGGAAAGTTAATTGCTAGAAAAACTTTTGTTTGGAATGATAAATATTTAGGAAATGAAGCAATTAAAAAAGATTTTCAAAGCATTGGTGAATTACTACAAAAGTTTGAGGATGAATATTTTAAAACCCACAAACGCACAACAAAAAGCGAGCATACTTTTTTTTATTATTTTTCTCGCACCAAGCGATTTACGAATTCCAAAGATTTAGCGATCGCAGAAAATTTAATTAGTGCAATTGAAAGAATAGACAAAGAATGGTCAAGATATAATGCTGCAAGAGCAATATCGGCATTTTGTACAACATTTAAAATAGATATTGATTTATCTAAATATTCTAAAATGCCGGCTCAAAATTCCCGTAATATTCCCAGTAATGAGGATATTATCGCAGGTTTTTCGAGATTTGAAGATTATCTAAGTAATAGAGGAAATCAAGTAAATAATAATCTAAAAGATAGCTGGCGACTTTGGCGATGGACTTATGGAATGTTAGCGGTTTTTGGTTTACGTCCGCGAGAAATTTTTCTTAATCCCGATCTTAATTGGTGGTTAAGTAAAGATAATATAGATTTAACATGGAAAGTAGATCAAGATTGTAAAACTGGAGAAAGAGAAGCATTACCGCTGTATAAAGAGTGGATTGATGAATTTGACTTAAGGAATCCGAAATATTTAGAAATGTTGGCGGATGCAATTAGTAAAAAAAATAAAAATAATCATGCAGAAATGACATCTTTAACTCAAAGAGTTAGTTGGTGGTTTAGAAAAATTGGATTAGACTTTTAGCCCTATGATTTGCGTCATGCTTGGGCTATTCGGGCACATATTATTGGAATTCCCATCAAAGCTGCTGCTGATAATTTAGGGCATAGCGTACAAGTACATACCCAAACTTATCAGCGTTGGTTTTCCTTAGATATGCGGAAATTGGCAATCAACCAAGCTTTGAGTAAAAAGAGTGAAATGGAAGTAATTAAGGAAGAAAATTTGACCTTGAAGCTGGAGAATGAAAGATTAAAGATGGAGGTTGAGAAGTTGACGATAGAGAGGGTGAATTTATAATCTAACAAATAAATATATAAACGAGATTACACTAAACTAACTAACGAAGAGCAAGAAGAATGGGAAAAAATCAAAGATGAAGAAAATTTAAACGGTTGCAATAGGCTACTATTCTAAAAATATCTATATTAGAAATATCCCAAATTTGACCTCACGGGCACCCATAAGAATTTTTTTAGAAGAAAAAAATTCTTATGGGAACCCTTCACCCCTTTCCCCTCTCCGATGTCTTGGAGAGGTTTGCCCCAGGGGGGTGAGTGAGGTCTCCCAGAGTGTATTGGATCGGAGATGGAGCGTCTCCGACGATCCTTAACCGAAAAGCGCTATAGATGATCGGTGTGAATAGATTGAAAAAAAATAGTTTCTTAAAATTTAAAAGCTCACGATAAACACTTCCTACAAAATTTCATCCATTTAATAGAACTAGAATTAATTGCAGTGTCATTGCAGGAGAAGAAGTCATTTTAAGGATAAAACTTATAGATGACAACGAAAAAAGAAAATGGAATCAAATATAAATCTGTTCCACTATAACAATTTGCTAGATTAATCACAATAACTTATTGGATCGGACACCTATTAAACGCTTTGTTATTTTTTTGATTTTAATCTAAAAAAATGCAATTTAAAAAGTCATTAAATTTACAGATTTCATCTAATATAAATTTGATTAAATTCTCAAAACCGTACAAAGCATAACTTCTATATTTCTGCTTATCAAAAACTTATATAAAATAATAAATGTACAGCTAATATTTAGACTATAAATAGACTATTTGTATATAACCTAAAAAAACCTGAGCTTACCAAAGCTTTGCTAACACTTTCCAAGCTCGGAGTAATCCCAAGAGTGCATTTGACGGAAGGGAAGTCCCATCTTTACGACTTATAGTGGCATAAATTGCTATCTGGTGACGGTATTGTCAAACTATTAACAATATTCCCGCATTAAGAATTGCTCAAAAATAATGCTATTCCACCACTTCTGATTAACCAACGCCATAATATAAAATTTTGGTTATCAAATACAAATTACATCCTGAGTGCGATAGCGAAGCGCTGCTGCAAGCAAATCACCTTCGCCAGATCATTAAAAAAGCCAAAGTCATGCTCTGGCTTTTTTGGTTTGATCGGCTTGGTTTTGAGTTAGAACTTATGCGCGTGCAGCACCTCCATCACGTCACAGAGATAGGCGATGCCCGAATAATCGTCGAAAAACTGCGCTGCAACCTCATCCGAAATCTTCACGGCCATATCCCGGCTGGGGGTGAGCACCTCGAACTTTATATTCGAGAAGTCGTCAGAGGAAACGCTGGGTCGTCCCGACGACGGGACATTGCGACTACCTTTACCACCAGCGGGCACCACCGTATAACCGGTAGCCCCGGCTTCGTCGATAATCTTAGCGATTTTTTTCATCAACAACTTTTCCGTGACGATGACAAGCTTGGCGGCTTGCTGGGTCATATTGGTTACCTCCTTACGTGTGTATTGATTAAACTACATAGAAACTCAGACAAACGTCAACACCGCACGCCCCAGGCGCTAATCTAGCCGGTGCGACCCCTGTGGTATCAACTACCCATCAGCGTCTGGGCAAGCCCGATGAAGAGGGGTATTCCCACGGCAAGCGCAACCGGCGTGCCGACGGCTGTGGACGAGCCGATGTAAGCAGAGGGATTGGCCGACGGGATACCGGCTCGTAAAGTGGGCGGCCCTGAGATGTCTGAACTGGAAGCGGCAATGACGGCCAGAATCACCACACCACCAGGGCTGAATCCCGTAATTTCGTGGGCAATCATGCCGAAACCGAAGGCGATGAACCCATGCAGTAGGGGGGCTACTGCGGCATATAAGGCGTACCACTGACCCACCTTACGCAGTTCCCCTAGCCTTGCTGTGGCTTCCATACCCATTACCAGCATCAGTATTGAAAGCAGGCCGCGGAAGAGGGGATTGAAGAAGCTCTCATAGACACTTTCCGGTCGGGTTAGGATACCCAGAGCCAGGCCGAGCAACAGTGCTGATAGGGCAGAACCCTGGAGGC
>JBHJJJ010000304.1:0-8600 GCA_050042755.1 Rivularia sp. (in: cyanobacteria) | reverse complement strand
CTCTTTTTCTTTTTTTTTGTTGTGTGTTTTCTCTTATTTTTTTTTTTTTTTTATTTTTTGATTTTCTTATTTACTTGTGTTTTTGTGTTTTTTTTTATTGGTTTTTTGTTGATTGGGAGATGGGGAGATAGGGAGAGAATTATTTAGGACTTACGATATTGTCACAATACTCGGATGGTGCGTGACACCACAACCCTTATTACTGCGTTAAAAAATCAGTCAGTGTACAAGCACCCTACAAGAAAATGTGCCAGTTGCGTAAGTCCTATTATTAATAACTAATAACCACTAACAACTAACAACCAACAAATATGAGTAAAAAAAAAATTCTGGCTTGCTACGGGTGTTTGTCTACGGTACCCTCAAACCAGGTGAAGCATACTATGAATCTTACTGTGCGGCAAAGGTGATAGATAAAAAAAAAGCTTGGACTCGCGGTGAACTATATGCGCTTCCCCAAGGATATCCAGCTATGACGCAAGGAAATAATTTAGTTTACGGATATTTACTATCGTTTACCAATTCAGAAATTTTAAGTAGTCTTGATGAACTTGAAGACTACGATCCTCAAAAGCATGTATCAGAAAATCTTTACAATCGAACACAAGTTGAAATCTTCGATTTAGAGAATAATTCCCTTGGTTTCGCTTGGGTTTATTTTATGAGTTTTGTTAAAGTTCGTCAATTAAAAGGCACTCCGCAAACTGATGGCTTGTGGAGTGAAAAATAGTTCTGTAAACGGGAGACTTCCCACCGAGATTGTTAAATTAAAGTTTAAAAGTATTAACTAATTACTAATTCCTAATTCCTAAACTTTACGCCTCAAATTTAATTAATGAAATTTTCAGAATCCCAACCTAGAGGTTGCGATTGATTCATTCCTTCTTGGGGTAAATTTTGCGCTGCTTTGGGTATTGGTAGCGGTGGTTTATTCAAAGCAACCATCGGAAAAGATCCATCATCCGAAGAACTTTTTTGTGTTTGTTCTAAGGGGTTGCTGGCTAATCTAACTATTCCCGATTCACCATTGGGAATTAAACTCGATAGCGAACCGATAACGCCAGCTGCAACAGCAGCACCTCCAAACATCCAAACTATTTTGCTTCGACGGCGTAACCGTGTAATTACGCTATCAACTGTTTCTTCTATTGATTTTTCTGACTGCGGTACTGGAAGATTCCGCAAGCCTTGCCGCAGTGATAAAAGTCTTTTGTGCAAACTTTGGACAGAGGGATCGTTTGCCAGCCAATCTTCTACTTGTTTACGTTCGGCAGCTGTTACCTCGCCATCAAGGTAAGCACTCAATAACTCGAAGCGATCGCGCTTCACCATATTCTTAGCACCCGTTAATTGATTGGTATTAGGGTTATTCCCATCCCGCAATTCATCTTGACTTTGCAAGCGGGAGTCGTCAAGGGCTCCCTGGGAATTTTTTTTAGGAGAAAAAATTTTCCCAGGGTCCCCGTCAAAGTGATGTTCTGTGTTCATCTTAACATTATTACCAATAATATACGGGTATACACAGCGGACAGGCTTGAGAATTTACACTCTTATAGTTCTGGAGGGGGCAGACGCACAAAATGTTTTTTAACAAGTAGTCAAATAATATTGTTTCAAAATTAATCGGATAAATAGAGCCGCGATCTTGTGAGTGAGGGTGAACGCTACAACTTAGATTTCTACATAAGTTTGTAATTGTGTTTGTAGTCTGGATCTTGCTCTGGCAATTCTTGACTTCACGGTTCCTAAAGAAACACCAGTAATTTCGGCAATTTCTTCGTATGCCAATCCTTCTATTTCTCGTAACACTATAGTGGTACGAAATACTTCGGGTAAATCGGCGATCGCCGAGCGCAGTTGCTCGTAAAATTCTCTTGTTGTAAGTTCTTCTTCTGGCCCGGGAGTGTCGCCAGCGATTTCCCAATCCATTTCTCCATCGTCTAAGGTACGGGGAGCATCTAGGGACAAAGGACTAACGACTCGCTTGCGTTTACGTAACTCGTCGTAAAACAAGTTAGTAGCAATTCTACTCAACCAACCTCGGAATTTACTAGGATCGTGCAACCGACTAATATTCCGGAAAACTCGTATCCAGACTTCCTGGGCTAAGTCTGCTCTATCAGACCAATCAGGGGCTAAATGATACAAGACTCTGTCAACTTGCGATTGATAGCGGCGCATTAGTTCTGCAAAGGCAGTTCGTTCGGGGCGCACGCCAGTCTGACAGCGCAAAATTAGGTCATGGTTTGAAAGTTTATCAACTTCTACTGATGTTTCCGGAAACCTGGCATCAAGTGTAGACCAGGATGCAGCAATCGATTGACTCATATATCTTACTGGCTTCAAATCATCCCTATCTATTAGACCTGTAAAGATGCAGTTAGTTCCCTTCAATAGTGACGGATTTACAACTGGAACAAATATTTGAGATAAATTTCAGTAAAATCACGGTTCAGAATCATCTCGCCGGAATGGCGATTCTACCCACCGCAAGGATTTTTCGGACAAATACTGCTTTATATAAGTAAAAATGCTTCTAGGGTGCCAATTCAATAATTGCCTATAGCTATGTTGATGCGGGGGGATATCTATAAGGAAGGTATTTTTAATAATTCATATTTTACAATCCCAGTTTTTGTAATTGCTTATTCTTTATATAAAGAATAAACCAATACTTATGATTCATCATAATTATCACTCCTTTTATATCATTTTAGCCAATGATACTATTTATGAAATTTTTATAAAATATTTGATAAAAATTGATAAATAAGTATTACCTTTGACTTTTTTCTAAATGAAAAAATTTGATATATTAGTCCGTTCTTAGTAACCAGCGAAATTTTATTTTCGTAGTATCTTGACTAAAATTTTAGGTGTTGTATCCCTTTGAAGAGGATAAAACCTTTCATAATCATTTTGTAGCGGCACTCGAACTTGCATAAACATATTCAAGGAAAATGTAATGGTTGCTGCGAGCAATAATTTTTCTAACATGATTCGTCTCCCACTCACCTTTCTTTAATGATTGGTAATTGCACTTCTTAAGTTCCGGATATTAGCCTATTGTTTAAAGTTTTTTTGTTGTACAAGTAATAGTATGTGCTCGGCATAGCCAGATAAGGTCGTGAGATGGAGTCTTAATTTACGGGCAGGCTAGTTATTCCTAGATTCCGAGGGAACGAACTCCTGCATTACGGAAATTGTAACCTTCCATCTTTAAGGAAAATTAGTAAACCTTCCTTACAAGAAAAAGGTAATTTTTTAATGAGAGCGATGCCAACTATGATTAGTTAAAAGGTTATTTAACAAGAATATAAAATCTGTATGGGAGGCTTTCGGGAGACACAAAAATGGTAAGAAATGATTCTTTAGTGCGTATAGTAATGTTGCTCTGCTTTGGTACGGCAATTTTATCTTTAACCCTTCATTGGCGAATAAGTACTTCAATGCCAAAAACGGTTAAAAATTCGGGTGTCCTCAGCAAAACTGAACCGGAAGATTTTTGGGGACAACAAATTCGACGTTTTTTCTTTTCTGTGGGTAAAGATGTAACAGAAAATTCTGTACCATTACCACCATCAACGACACAAACAGCCTCACTACAAAAATCCGAAGCGAAACGTCTACATGCATCTTCCCAGAAGAAAGTAGTAGTTGATTTAAGCTTGCGCCGAGTTTATGTGTATCGTCAAAAGACAGTTATCGCTAGCTATCCTATTGGTGTAGGGAAAAAAGGTTGGGAAACGCCCACAGGAACTTTCGAGGTGATGCACATGCAGAAGTATCCTGCATGGCAACACCCAATTACTGGTAAAGTCTTTGCAGCAGGGCCAAATAGTCCTTTAGGAGAGCGTTGGATTGGTTTTTGGTCTGATGGACACAACGAAATTGGTTTTCATGGGACACCGAACTCTGAATTGGTGGGAAGTCCGGTATCTCACGGTTGCTTGAGAATGCGTAATCCCGATGTTCGCTTACTCTACGAACAAATCAGTTTAGGAGTACCAGTGCAAGTACGTAAATAACTTAGGCATAGGGTATGGGGAGATGGTAAGCCACTGCGGCGTGCACGGAGGAACACGCACCGTTGTAGCAAGTGGCGCAACCCGTTCATCGAAGATGTTCCCGAAGGGTAGGGGGAGATGGTAAGCCACTGCGTTGCGGAGGTTCCCTCCGTTGTAGCAAGTGGTGCAACCCGAAGGGGGAGATGAGGAGATGGGGAGATGAGGAGATGGGGGAGATGGGGAGATGGGGAGAGAATAAATAATTTAAAACTCCGGTAGTACTAACTCCTAACTCCTAACTCCTAACTTCTAACTCCCAACTGATTTACGATTTTTGCTCAAAGTTTGGTGCATAAGCCTGCAGTAAGGTACTAACTTGATGCAAAACTTCGTTACCAGTGTTTTTACTAATAGCTTGACGTTCGGGGAAGAAATTAGGTCTATCTAAGTAACGAGAAATAGCTTCTCCTACTTGTTGCGAAATAAATTCTTGAAGTTCTGCTTTTGCCCTTTGACGTTGGTAATTAGCACCTTCTTCGGTGGTAGCATAAAGAGGCGGGAGACGGTTGAGAGCGTAAGCAGCAATATCTCCAACATCAAGGGAGCTTTCGCTAGTCGCTTCAATTTCCGCAACTCGGGCAATTGCCTCGGTTAATACCAACTCTTCCATAACATTAATGAATTGTTTGCGAGGTACCGCCACTACCTCACCGGTTAACAATGCCCCCATTAATCTATCAAGTGCCATGTACTCTTCTATGGAGAGTTCGGAGGCATTGTCGCAGATGCGCCCAACTTCTGCTTCCATTGCTGGTGTTAGATAACCATCCTGGAGAGCTTGTTCTACAATTTTTTCGATACTCATAACACTCATTTTATTATCAGCCACCCAAAGCAAGGTAGGACGGTAGCAACTCAATTTATTACTTTTCCCACTAAGGGTAAATAATACACATTTTACTGGCAAAAGTAACGAATCACACCCCCATTATTTAATTGTAGTGAAACGCCAAGGTACTGGATCGACAGCTTTTCCGTTGACGTATAGACCCCAGTGTAAATGAGGACCAGTTGAAGCACCAGTGGTACCAATCCCGCCAATGAGTTGACCTGGTTTAACCATATCCCCTTCTTTGACGTTAATGCGATTCAGGTGCATGTAAATGCTAGTTACTCCTTGTCCGTGGTCAATGCCAACTATATTACCGTGGACTACAAAACCTTGGGATACTTTACCTACTAAAGCAACACGCCCTGCTGCTGGTGCAATTACGGGCGAATTAGTACCGCCAGCGTAATCAACACCACGATGGAAATAGTTCTTTGCAAATTTACCATTATAGTAGCGACGTACGCCATAAATTGTACTAACACGTGATTTATTTGGTCGCAGCAAAGGACCGTTCCAATATTTTTGTGGAGTGACAATTGCTTTGAAAGCTCTAACTCTATCAAGTTCGTGTTGCGTTGCTTTGACACCAGCTTTACCAGGAGGTAAATTAATCCTTTGTGTCGGAAATTTACGATTATTAACCCATACAGCCACATTACGCGTTTCTCCATCGCCTGAAACAGTGATTACTTTTCTTCCATGTTTTTGCAATGGAGTGGTAGGAATGAAAGCACGATACTGATTTGGTGCAATTGGAAATACTGGATAAGTTTTTCCTTTGCTAGTAACTTGTAAGTTACCAGCATTTGCAGGATTATCGGGAGTTACCACCACCGATATTGTGTCTCCTAATTTGGGAGACGATGGAGTTATTTGTACTTGTGCGGCTTCCGCTACCGAAGCAAAGGCGACGGGAACAGCACTAGCTACACCCAAGGCAATCCTGACACCAAGATTTGTTTTTACACTTTTAACAAGTGAAACTGGGGATCTATTTCCACAATTAGCGACGTTAATCTCGTTACTCATATATCTATTATCTATAAATACATATTACTGCTATTGAAAAACAGACGCTTCGTATTATATACAGTGTTTCCGAATTCCAGCATTTTTTTGTTTCAAGCTGTTTATTTGTTAACTTGAATACATTTATATTCTATTTCTCTAGTTGTCAAGTATTTAGGAGTCTTATTTTTTAATGCTGTAAAAAAAATCATCAGCCTTCTATAAGGGCGGATACTTGAAAAACTAGAATCTATGTTGTTTTTTGTTAAAGAATATTGAAATTAACGGGAGGATCCCAAATTTAAATAAATATGCAATACCCTATAAGAGTATCGCTACAATTACAAAGCCCACTTTTGTGAGCTTATAGAATCTGAGAACCCACCTTTGTAGTCTTGGCTTATGCAACAAGTCTTAAAATTTTGTGTATTTAGTAGCAATAATTTCAACAGTTTATTTAGATCCTTGAATTTACGCATACGAATAATTTAGATACTTTATCCCAAGGGTACTTGTTTGAGATAAGATTTTCTTATTTAATACACAATCTCGGAATCAACCTTTCCTTAGAGTGTTATTGCTACTTAAAGATGATGAAAGTTCAATGATGATTATCTTTTTTCATAAATTATAATAAAATAATATTTTTGAGTATCTAAATATAAATAATTGCTTGGCCTATTGATTAAGCCAAGCATAATAAATTAGGAATTTTCAACTGGGAGAATAAATTAATAACTATAATATACACTCAATAAATAAAAATATGCTCATTCAGAACAAAAATATAAAATCGTTGTTTTTAATCAAATAGTATTTCTGCTTTCCCTAGCATGTTGTTAATAGTAGCTTTACTCGCTATGGCATAGATACATATATAAATATACATAATTTTTAATTACCTAGAGTCTTTGACATAAAGCATTGATCTGCACCCTCTAAGCTAGATTTTATATTAAAAAAAATCAATAATAAAGGATAATATTATAAGCCTTATCAAGATAATTTATCAGATGCTTGAAAGATTTATAAATTAATATTTTTTTCGTAAAAATGCAAGGAATGAACTGTATTATTTTTTTTAAAAGATCGGAAAAACAATAAAAAAGGATGTTTTCTCAAAAACACTATTAATTAATAATAAGCGTTATTCTGGATGACCTATGCATAGATTATGTCTATCGTCTTAAGAAATTAAACTTGGTTTAATTGTAATTTACGTTACTATTTTTACCTCTTAAAACCCTTGCGGTAAACATTATCACAATGGTAGCGTCTAAGTCTATCAAAGCTTCCCGTTAGAAATTTTTTATTCTAAAAAATTTTTAATGGGTGCGTGTCATAGGAGTTGAACGGAATTTGCTAATAATGAAACGCTCGCTATCTCTAATTACTCTTTGCTCGACTTTTCTGTCATTTTTTAACCCATTATCTGTTGTTGCTGCACCACCTTCAAACCCAGATAAAACAGTAAAATGTGACATTTTGGTTGTGGGTGGTGGACTATCCGGTATCGCTACTGCTTATGAAGGTTTACTTGCAGGGAAAGAAGTTTGTATAACAGAAATAACTGACTGGATGGGAGGACAAATTTCTTCTCAAGGAACATCCGCACTGGATGAACGTCCTACCCAGCGTCAACAGTTATTCTATTCTCGCGGTTATTTGGAACTGCGAAAACGCATCCGCCAAACTTACGGTAAACTTAACCCCGGTGACTGTTGGGTAAGCGATTCTTGTTTCTTTCCTAAAGATGGTCACAAAGTGTTGGCTTCCATGCTCAAAGATGCTCGGAGAAAAGGTAGAGGAAAACTGCGATGGTTCCCTAACACCGTTATTAAGGAACTTGAAACTACTAACGGTGGAAAAATTATCGGCAGTGCCTATGCAATTCAACACAAAAGTGCTGCTGGAGCTCCCCCACTCAATACTTTTCCTTTATCTCAAACTATTGAAGATGCTTATACTTATGAAAATTCTTCACGTTTAAATAAATCTATTATTCGTTTTGTTCCCAAACGAGGGAAAAACGGCGATGCTCCCGATTGGTATGTGATAGACGCTAGCGAAACCGGGGAGATTATTGGGCTTGCTGATGTTCCCTATCGTCTAGGGATTGATGCGCGTTCTTACTTAGAGCCTTCCTCTTCAAGTGCTACTAAGGATCCTTACTGCACTCAAGGTTTTACTTATACCTTTGCAATGGAGACTACCAAAGATCCTCAACAGCATGAAATGCCGAGCTTTTATCCGCAATATTCTCCTTACTACAGCTATGAATTAAAACGCTTGGCTAGCTTCGAGTTAGTGCATACCTATCGTCGTATTTGGAGTCCCCAAAAAGGCGAACCCATGAAGTTCGGTGGTATCAACTTTAGCACTCCCACTCCTGGAGACATTTCCATGCAAAACTGGACTTGGGGTAACGATTACCGTCCGGGAACTGCTGAAGATAACCTAATTTATACACGCGGCCAACTTGAAGCCAGCGGGCAGTTAGAACCCGGTGGCTGGTTGGGAGGACTCAGAACGGACGCTTTACGTAAAGGTGAGGAAATTTCCCAAGGATATTTTTATTGGTTGGTTAGGGGAACTACGGATTCTCAACTTGGTGAAGGTGTGAAGAAACTCCATCCAAATCACCGCTATCTTAAAGGTTTAAATTCTCCCATGGGAACCGCCCATGGTTTATC
>JBHJJJ010000303.1:0-25413 GCA_050042755.1 Rivularia sp. (in: cyanobacteria) | reverse complement strand
GCGAGATCGTATATTCTATAAACAAAGTTTGGATTTGATGAGTGATAATATGAATGAGTCTCACTAATACGGCAGCTTCGTACTGTGAAAAAATCATTGTTTAATCATACAGAAGATACAGCACCGTCCAAAATTTTTAATCGCATGTAATAGAAAAATTTTTTTCAGAGGTTATTAATTCATGAAAATTCTTATATCTGCATATTCCTGCGAACCAGGTAAGGGTTCCGAACGTGGTGTGGGTTGGAACGTTGCTAGAGAAGCTGCCAATCACCACGAAGTCTGGGTATTAACTCGCTTTGAAGAAAGTGGAGAAGTCATTGAAGCGGAGTTAGCGCAAAATCCAGTCCCAAATCTGCACTTTGTATATTTTAATATACCGATCTTGGGCGATATGTGGCGCTGGGGGTCAAATGGTGCGATGCAAATCCACTACTATCTCTGGCAGGTACAAGCATACTTTGTTGCCCGTCGTCTGCACCGCGAAATTGGTTTTGATGCCATGCATCATGCTACATTTGTAAAATATTCCAGTCCTAGCTATTTATCGCTATTAGACGTTCCATTTATTTGGGGACCTGTTGGTGGGGGCGAAACAGCGCCAAAAGCCTTTTGGAAAGATTTTAGCTTGCGTGCCAAAGCCTATGAAACTGCCCGAAATCTCGCTCGTTCTGTGGGAGAACTCGACCCATTTGTAAGTGTCACTGCTAAAAGAAGTGCAGTAGTCAGAGCTACCACTAAGGATACTGCAAACCAACTTTACAAATTGGGTGCCGATAAAGTATATATTACTCCCGAATCTGGTTTACCAGAGGAAGAAATTGCCGATCTTGCGCAATACAAAATGCCTGAAGGTTCTCCCGTGCGGTTTATTAGCATGGGTAGATTGTTGCATTGGAAAGGTTTTCACTTGGGTATACGTGCCTTCGCAAAAGCAAATTTATCCGATGCAGAATTTTGGGTTGTAGGCGACGGAGCCGAATGGCAGGGACTACAGACACTTGCACAAGAATTGGGAATTTCTGAAAAAGTCAAATTCTGGGGTAGACTACCCCGCGAGCAGACTTTAGAAAAACTAGGACAATGCCACGTACTAGTTCATCCCAGCTTACATGATTCTGGGGGATGGGTGTGTATTGAAGCAATGGCCACAGGCCGTCCGGTAATTTGTCTTGACTTGGGTGGGCCTGCTGTCCAGGTAACTGAAGAAACGGGCTTTAAAGTTCCTGCAATTAATCCGGAGCAAGTCGTTGATGAGATGTCTAAAGCAATGATAACTCTTGCTGGTGACCCAGAATTACGGGTACGGATGGGGCAAGCAGGACAGAAGGTAGTTAAAGAAGGTTACAGCCTAAAAGCTCAGGGCGATCGCCTGGCACAAGTTTATCAAGAAGTCGTATCGACTCAAAAGTCTAATGAGGGCGATTTTGCAGTAAAAATGTAGTAACTCGAAGCCCAATTTAAGACCGTTTGATTATCAGGTTGCATCCTCATTATCGGGAAAATTTAAATAATTGCGAGTCATTGATCGTGACATAAGTAGGTGTGTACAAATAAACCAAGCTATATTACAAAATGTAAATTACGCTCAAACCCTTACCCCTATTCCCTATTCCCTATTCCCTATTGCCTTACCCCAATTACTATTTTCAATGCCAACCTACTTAACTGATACTTATAGTTTATTTATATTGTAATTTTTAATAGGATAGTAACCTAATATGCATATTCTGATTGCTGCTTTACACAGACCCACCAAACCAACCGGAGTTTGTAGACACGCTGTTAATCTTGCTCAATGTCTTGCAGATACTGACGAAGTTGATAAAGTAACTTTGGTAATAGGAGCATGGCAAAAAGAATATTTTCAAACGTCTTTTAATCTCTCTTCACAAAAAATTGAATTAGTAACTATAGATATTAAAAATAGCTCGATTTATCGAAATATTTGGTATATAACTGGACTACCAAAGCTTGCCAAACAACTTAAATCAAATATTATCCATCTTTCTTTTCCTTTACCATTTATTCGGCAACTTTTCCCCTGTCCAGTTGTAACTACAATTCATGACTTATATCCCTATGAATTTCCGCAAAATTTTGGTTATCCAAATGTTTTGTTTAATCAATTATTTTTAAAGCAATGTATTCAAAATAGTAATGGACTTTCTTGCGTTTCTCAACAAACATTAAAATCTCTCGAAAAATATTTTCCCTATGTTGATAAACGTAAAAAGACTACTGTTGTTTATAACTATGTAGACTTCAGTAATTTAGAACCCAAAGTTCCTGCCATATTAAACACTAATTTTGATTATCCTTTCTTCCTTGCTGTAGCCCAGCATCGTAAAAACAAGAATCTAGATATTTTAATTCAAGCTTATTCTCTTTTATTAAAAAATAATCAAATAAAAGATTCAACCAAGCTGATTTTAGTTGGTAGTTCTGGACCAGAAACGGAAAATATTTGTAATTTAATCCGCCAACTTTCTTTAGAAGATCGAGTTCAGATGCTTTCATCAATAGATGATGAACAACTATGCTGGCTATATCAGAATTGCCAAGCTTTGGTAGTAGCTTCTTCCACAGAAGGCTTTTGTTTACCACTCGCAGAAGCACTTTATCTTGGGTCTAAAGTAGTATGTTCTGATATACCTATATTTAGAGAAATTGGTAATGCTAACTGCTCTTATTTTGATTTACAAAGTAACCCGATAGAAAATCTTTCACAAGCTATCGATCGCTGTTTAACCCAGACTAATTTAGATAATTTTTCTCCCGATAATCGTTTCTCCAAAGAGAAAGTAGCACATCAATATCTCAATCTATACTCTGTGTTAAAATAAATTCAAGTATTAGTAAATATAAGTGAGTATTAGTAATATCAAAATATCTATAACAATTTAAAATGGATTCAGGACCTATAACTAACCGCCATCTCTTAGCTTATAAGAAACCTGCTTCCTCAATATAGGAGGGAAGATAGTCAAAATGAGAAAAAAATTAAAATGAAGGTGCATACTCACCCTTGCTCCGATTATTGATATTTTGGTTTTTCAGGATAATATATGTACCTCTGTGCCCAAAACCATTTTTCCTATCTAAAAGACAATTACATAATTCATCGCTCATTTCATAAGTAAATTCATAGTATTTTCTCACAAATCATTGAGGGTTGTCATACCACTATATAAATTAATTGCCAAAATTACTTTGGTAGTAAGAATATGTACTCAATATCCTCGACAAAGCAACAGATACTTAAAGAAAAAAAACCAGTATATCTGACAAGTGTAATATTAATATTACTTACATTTATCACTGCTTTTTTCCCTCGAATTCTTGCAGCTGCAGGTGCTCCTTCAGCTATTAATTTTTTACATTTTTTGATAGCTCCATTTGCTCTTTTTGTTGCCATAACCAAAACACGCACTAAGGATAGAAATCAAATTGCAATTTCCTGGGAACTTATAACTGGTTGTCTACTTCTCCTTGGAGTTATGATAACCAGTGCATTTTTTAATAAGACGGGCGAGATAAATGTATTTTTAAATTACATGATACTTGCCGAACCCTTTTTATTGCTACTGCCAATACTTGGTATCCCTCATTCTAACGAAAATTATAAAAAAATAAGAGCTTGGCTGCTAGTGGCCTGCGTAATTAATTTATTCACTGCTTTTATTCAAAAACCTCTGATAGATAGTGGTAGGCTTCCTCGATTGACCTTTACTCCCCAAGATGCCATTCAAGGTGTCTTTTATTTATCAGGAGCAGGTAATTATGTATCTTGTTCAATATCATTAGCCGTTGGTTTATACTATTTTTTCAACGCTAAAACAGCTCCGATGTGGCAACGAATATTTTGGGTATCCGCAGGGTTTTATCAAGTACTGATTTCTGACTCAAAACAGATTCTTGTAACATTTTTTCTCGCCTGGTTACTTTTATTGTTAACTCAATTTAAGAATTTGGGCAAAACCCTTGTATACCTGATCAGTTTTATTCTGATTTTGGTAATTTTTGTTTTGGCCGTACAAAATTTAAATGTACAAGGTTTAGATGCCTTTGAATATTGGTCGGGAAGAACCCATCTTTACGGTTTTAACGGTCCCGCCATGAATAGTAAATTGGCAGGAATTCGCATTGTTATTTCCTATTTCCAGTCTCCTCTAAATTGGTTGTTAGGTCTCGGGCCAGGACATAGTATTGGACGAGTAGGAGGATGGGTACTCCGAGATTATCGAAGTATGCTGGTTCCTTTAGGAGCTACAATTCATCCAGCCAGCACCATAACTTGGAATACACTTCAAAATGACTGGCTTGTTCAGGAGTCTTCCTTCTTTATTCCCATGTTTAGTTGGGCTGGAATTTGGGGAGATTTAGGATTTTTAGGTTTAGGGACTTATTTGTACCTTGCTTACATTGTATGGAGTCGTATTGCCAAGGATGACTTTTCCAGGTTTAATCTGATGACGCTGTTTGTATATGGTTGGATTATCACTCAGATGGAAGAACCTGCTCAAACTATGGTAATAGCTATTATGATTGGTCTACAATGGCACGAGCGGCGGATTGCCAAGCAGGAGCGTTTACTTGCCGCAGATTTAGCTACAGATTCAAACTTCTAGTACTGCTACATAAAACCAAGACAAAGCCTGACCGAAATTAATGGGCTTGTATGCCATTAATTTCGGTCAAATTTTAGTGCCATAGAAATTGTAGAGACGTTACCGGGTGTAATGTCGCGACTATATAGTCGGGCAAGTAAACGAAGTCCCGGGTTAATTTTTACCACTCACCACTTACCATTCACTACTCACTGAGCTTACCCAGCAATTTTGGCTTGGTCGAGTACTAATGTGCTTCTATTGTATTAATTTTGACTGGTTAGTTTTATCCCAAACCTAGGGAGACGTTATGTATAACCTCTCTACAAACCATCGGAATAAATGAAATGCACTACTAGTACACCACGGCTTAAATAAGGCAACCATAAAAAATGGCTGAAAAGCCGAAGATATCAAACTTTTTACTTCTTACTTTTTACTTCTTACGAACGCAAGCGGTACTAGTGTGCGTCGTCTATTGTATTTTTTTGAACTAGTTTTCAAGCAGGGATTGTATAAAAAACATCTTAACTTATTTTTTCCCATCCCTTAAGATTCTCTTTTTAAGGGATGGGAAAAAACTAACTATAGTTTATACTTTGCTTATCAACCTTTATCCTGCATCGCTTTAATCAATTCAGCAGCCACTTGAGGTCGAGAAAACTGAGGTGGTGGTAATTCACCATTACGCAGCATTTGACGTACTTTGGTTCCGGATAAATGAATTCGCTCTTCTTTGGTACTTGGACTAGTCTTTGCTGTCGCCATTGACTCAGTACGGGTACAGTAGAAAGCGTGTTCAAATTTCATCGGTGTAATACCCAATTCCCCAGGCTGAAACTCATCAAAAATATGTTGAGCATCATAGGTACCGTAGTAGTCTCCCACACCAGCATGGTCGCGTCCAACGATAAAGTGAGTACAGCCGTAGTTCCTACGCACTAAAGCGTGGAAAATAGCTTCTCTTGGACCTGCATAACGCATTGCTGCGGGGTTAATAGCCAAAATTACCCGGTCATTGGGGAAATAGTGTTCCATCATAATTTCATAGCAACGCATCCGTACTTCTGCAGGGATGTCGTCGCTTTTAGTTGCACCAACTAAGGGATGAAGGAACAAACCATCAACAGTTTCTAAAGCACACTTGATGATGTATTCGTGAGCGCGGTGAATTGGGTTACGAGTTTGGAAACCAACTACGGTTTTCCAACCTCTTTCTTTAAACATAGCTTGGGAAACTGCCGGGTCAATTTGGTAACTTGGAAAATTAGGATGATCGTCCCTTTGTAGCAACCAAACTGGACCTGCTAAATTAATTTCTCCCTGTTCGTATATGACTTTTACTCCAGGGTGTTTATCTTCTTCAGTACGGTAAACTTTAACAGCTTCGCGAGTTTTATCGTAGCGATATTTCTGAGTTAGTTCTAAAACACCTACCATACGCCCGGTAGGATCGTCCAAACGAATTAAACTACCTTCCTTTAAAGATGCTGCAACTTCTTCATTTACAGAGAGAGTAACAGGAATAGACCAGGGCTGACCGTTAGCCAGACGCATATTTTCAACTACACAATCGTAATCAGCTTGTTCTAAAAAGCCCTGAAGTGGACTAAAACCACCAATGGCAATCATTTCTAAATCTGAAGTTGCCCGCTTATCGAGTTGGATTCGAGGCAAGGAATCAGCTTTATCTAAAAATGCAGCTTGCTGTTCGGATGTGGCAATACGGTTGACTAACTGGACATTTTCTGAAATGGTGCCCTGTTGATTATTTTCTAAAGTTAGGCTTTGCATATTTTATAGACGATGATATTTCAACAAAAATCCGGCGTTATCGAAGTGTAAAAGATAACTCAAAGTTGAGTGTTTGCGGTTTGCCACAAACCCCTATACTTAACTTTCTTCAATAGAAGTTGTTTAAACAGCTTGCATTTCTACCGCTGTATCGAGATAACCCAACTCTTCTAGTTTATTGAAGATTTTTGCCACACTCTCTTCTAACTCTTCAAGATCGGTGCGACATTCAATAGTAGGGTTAAGGGGTGGTTCGTAAGGATCGCTAATTCCGGTAAAGTTCTTAATTTCTCCCGCACGGGCTCGCTTGTAAAGTCCCTTAACATCTCGCTCTTCACAAACTGTTAAAGGAGCATTGACATAATCCTCTACAAAATCTCCTATTTTCTGCTTAAGTTCTTCCCGAATTTCCCTATAAGGAGAAATTGCAGATACTAATACAATTACACCATTACGAGTCAAGAGATGGGAAACAAAACCAATTCGGCGAACATTTTCATCTCTATCAGCTTTACTGAAACCTAACCCCTTAGTTAGATTTTCACGTACTATGTCACCATCAAGAATTTCTAATTTACAACCTTGGGAACTAAGTTTTTCAGCAACTGCTTTAGTAATGGTGGTTTTTCCAGCACCACTTAAACCAGTGAACCATACTGTAACACCACGTTGATTCATGATTAATTTTCTCCTATGTAGGGTGTATTTAGTAAATAAACTTCTGAACGCTTTCGCTCAAATTAATTACAGCCAAAGCTTATCGAGAATCGTGAAAAGTTACAAGTTGTTTAAGAAACAGATATTCTAAAAGCTGTGTAACTATCAAACCGAAATTTAGATGTTCAATTTATTAAACTTATCCGCTAATTAACCTGTAAGCATTATAAATCAAGAGTTAAAATCTAATTTACGGTATTCTCTCTTTACGTTTTATTAATTACAATCTTCTATTTCTAGCATTTACAAGGCATATCAGGTAGATTCACTTAGCAGATAAGTAGCAAACAAATTTGCAAAAAGTATAGCATTAAATTTCTTTACCGACTACTAATAAATACTGAATGCTTTATATAGTTTTGATGAAGTAGAAACTTTTTTTTGGAAAAAATCAACTATACAAGCAAGATTGATAAGCAAAAGTTTTAGAGCGAGTATATTTTTATGTGATTTACGCCCTGCTCTATACCTTTCAAGCATCTGAATCCCATTATCCCATGAATGTTTGCCTCAAGGAAGAAACAATTTATAAGTAAAAACGTCTGATTATTTTCATTTTTATAAGTAATAAAAAAAGTTTAATTTCTTTAAGGAATCTTCAATATAGGAATAAATTATTTATAACCATTGTTTAATTTATTACTTGAATTTTGTATGCTGTTTTACAAAGTGAAATTTTATGTTTTTATAGGTAATCAAATTTTCTCTATATAAATAGCAGTTAGATGAAACAGTTGATTATTTATCTTATTATCGATAGTGTTGCTACAGATAAATGATGTATGGTATTTATGTCTACTGAGTAACTGAATAAACTTTCCCATCAAGGGCAGTTAAATGGGTGAAAAGTGGGAATTTATTTAGGCTTAAATCATCATCGTGTTTTAATTAAAAGCTGTGAGGAATGCTTCATAATCTATAGCTCCGCCAGGAAAACCTGATAAAAGTATTGATTATTGTCTAATATTTGATTTTCACCCTTGAAAATGACTGCAATCAAAGTGGACTAATCGCCCCCCTGTTGTAACCCCTGGCCAGAAAAAAGCAGTTTTCCACACGCGGTGTCCAAAAATCCCTGGCTTCCCCTGTCAAAGTCAATTAAATATGAGTATTTTTCTAACTCTCATCATAGTCTTCCTGACTCTAATTAGTTTTATTGGTGAATGGTTTCCGGTTGATATTACAGCCATCGGGGTAATGGTATTGTTGATGGCTCTCGGGTTAGTGACTCCAGAAGAGGGTATTTCTGGTTTTGGTAATTCGGCAACTATTACTGTAATGGCAATGTTCATCCTTAGTGCGGGAATTTCTCGCACCGGAGCAATTGCGGCAGTAAACGATTTACTATTGAAATGGGGAGGTAAACATTTAACCAAGCAAATTCTAGCTATTGGAATAATTACAGGACCAATAAGTGGTTTAATTAACAATACTGCGGTAGTTGCTGTTTTTTTACCAGTTGTGGAAGATTGGTGTAAAAAACAAGGCATTTCTCCATCTAAGTTACTGATGCCCTTATCCTTCGTCACAATTTTAGGGGGAATGTTAACGACAATTGGTACTTCCACTAATGTGTTGGCAAGTGGTTTGTCTGAAAAATTGGGCTATGGTGCTTTTAGCTTGTTTCAATTCACCGAATTAGGATTAATTATTTTTACTGTTGGCTTAGCCTATTTAACCTTTATTGCACCTCGACTGTTACCTAATCGTAAAATTAGAAGTAATAATACAGTCACTCAAGATTATGACCTTAAAGATTATGTCAGCGAAATTGTAGTCGCACCAAGTTCTAATTTAGTCGGACAAACTTTACGCCAAAGCAAACTCCAGCGGAAATTTGATTTAGATGTATTAGAAATAATCCGAAATGACAACCACTTTCCCCAACCCTTCGCAGATAAACTCTTACAAGGAGGGGATATTTTAATGGTTAGGGGTGGGAAAGAATGTTTGCTCAAGGTTAAAGATGAAAGAGGAATAGAGTTTTTACCCGATGTTCAGTTTGGCGATAAATCCTGGGAAAAAAATCTTAGCTCCGGAGAAGAAAGCATTGCAGAAGTTTTAATTCTGTCTAATTCCAATTTAATTGGCTCCACCCTTAAAGATATCCGGTTTAGACAACGCTACAATGCTACAGTTTTAGCAATTCGCCGAGGAGAAGAATTAGTCAGAGAAAGACTTGGTAGAGTCAAATTACGTTTTGGTGACGTGCTATTATTACAAGGACCAAATCAAAGTTTTTTAGGGCTGCAAACTAGCAGAGATTTGTTATTCATTGGCGATCGCGATTTAGAAACTTTGCGACGAGAGAAAGCAGGAATCGCTGTGGGGATTGGCTTGGGAGTAGTTTTAGCCGCTGCTTTTGGTATACTGCCATTTCTAGTAAGTGCTTTACTTGGGGTACTGTTGATTGTAACGACTGGTTGTCTCAAACCTGGTGAAGTCTATCAAGCCGTGCGTTGGGATATTATTTTTCTACTAGCTGGATTGATTCCTTTGGGAATTGCCATGGATAAGTCTGGAACAACTCAATGGTTGGCGCAGAATTTAGTCGCCATCGGAGGAAATCTTTCAGGTTATTGGTTATTAACTTTTTTTTATCTTGTAACTGTTTTAATTACAGAAATTCTTTCTAATAATGCTTCCGTAGTCTTACTTTTACCTGTTGCTGTGGAAGTAGCAAAAAGTCTTAGTTTTAACCCCATGGCTTTTATATTAGTAGTAACTTTTGCCGCTTCTAGCAGCTTTATGACTCCCATTGGTTATCAAACTAACACTATGGTTTATAGTCCCGGTGGTTACAAATTTGTAGATTTTGCGCGAGTTGGTGCACCGTTGAGTTTGCTGATGGCACTAATTGTTCCACCACTAATTATTCTTTTATATGGTTTAAAGATCGGATAAGTTAATCATGTGCTACTTTTTTAATTAAAGCCATCCACATATCAGATGGGTTGGAGTAGTAATCAATTTGCTCTACTTGGTATTGCTTAGATTCACTGTCTATTTGTAAGACTATATAGTCGCCAAGTTTAACACCTGTACCTCGTGCTGTCATATAAGCTGCTGTCACGTCTTCAGGTGCTACTTCAAATATATAGTCACTTCCATGAACGCATTCAGTAAAATCATGTATTTTGTGTTTTTGCTGTTTTAGCTTGTTTAATATCAAGTCCCTTAGAGACAAAAAAAATACACTCGGGTTGATGCTTGACCTGGTAAAAGACATAAGATAATGGAAAAAAGTAAATTTATGGTTCCTTGCAAAAACGATAGTTGTCAATTTTTTTGACTGGATATTCGTAAAAGCAACCCCAGTATGATAGCAAGATTAATTAGTCTTGAAGAAATAAAGTTTATAGTTTATATAGGACCAATATTTTGCGATGGAGAGATCATTTTTCAGATACTCGAAGCAAGGTTTAGGTAAAGGCGAAGTAGGCAAATA
Source organism: Rivularia sp. (in: cyanobacteria) (assembly GCA_050042755.1). GTDB lineage: Bacteria > Cyanobacteriota > Cyanobacteriia > Cyanobacteriales > Nostocaceae > Rivularia. Next base: position 14,844 of record JBHJJJ010000303.1, on the reverse strand, counting down.
CCTTAGCAATGGAGTAAAATTTGACTCAATGTCAAGTAAAAATTTAACAGAATTAGAAATAATAATTACCCGACGACTGTATAATATATTACTACTTTGAATTTATACCAGTCAAGAACTCAAAGCGCTTCATGAAAACTATAGGATGTTACCGATATTTATAGTGAGTTAGTCGTACATTTAGCTGCGGTATCACGACAAAAATCCTCACTTGGAGACTCTGGGAACAATAGAAAGGTTATTTACGGGACTTTAAAAAAAAATCAATATAAAACTACTTGACACTGTCTTAGCCTATTGCTATATTTACAAGAGTAAAGTTAATGGGGTGTAGCCAAGTGGTAAGGCAGCGGGTTTTGGTCCCGCCATTCCTAGGTTCGAAGCCTAGCACCCCAGTTTATTTTAATCAGTTTTCGTTTAAATTGTGGCGGTTTCGTTGCTTTTAGATCTTCCAAGTCGATAGCCTCGATTTCGATTTGTATGAAAGAAAAATGCAATTATTTTATGCTCCAGACCTGTAGATCCCGCTAATTTGGGGAACTATGAGTAGTTTCTGGGGATATTTTTGTCATATACCACATACAAGCTTTAAGTAAACTAGATTTTATACATATATTCTTTAAATAATCTTTGCAATATATGTAAAGTTTTATATTGTTACATGCAACCTTTGGAGTAATAATAATTACCAAGTATTGGAATAATTATTGCTAACGTTTGCCTGTGTAATTTGCATTTACCAATTGCTAATCTGAGATAGGAGTTAAATTTGATCGTTTAATCGCCGGAAAGAAGTAAAAATCAGTTAATTTTTTGACAAAATATTTTCTTTTCCAAAAATCAAAATCACTTGAGTAATAATACACGCTCATTAAGTAGACAGAACAATTATTTGACTTGCGTTAGGGAGGACTGAACTGTGCAATTTAGCCATCTATATTCAAAAAAAAGAGTTTGTAGGATTAATGAAATTATTAGTCAAAATTTAACTATAATTTATTAAACATGTAAATGAACCAACAAGCATCTACTAAGTAATGCTACTGTATATATAGTGCATCGTCTCCGGCAAACTGATATCTTCAATACTTTAAACAGGGTGGTGTGTCTGCTGGGCAGGTAAAAAAACCCTTAAAAACGGCGCGTAGATAGTCTGGAGTATAGGTTTTGTTAAATTCTCCAGAAATAAATATAAAGTGCATCGCGGTACGTAAAGGCTTCCCTTAAAAGTTTTTTGTCAGAAAAAAAAATTTCATGGGAACCTCTCGGGTGCCCGTAAAGGTATTTAGATAAATCAAACCAATAGTACCTTTCGGGAATGAAAGCGAAAAAATACGTAAGCAATATAAGTAATCAAAATTTACTATGGCTATGCTGAAGTCAGAGAAAAATCCTTACCTCTTGTCTCAAGCAGGTACTCCCTTGAATAATGATGTTGAAGAAGGTGGATTAAATTTAGCACAAGTGGGAGCGGCTATACGACGCCGTGCATTATTAATTATTGGTATCACGGGGGTAGTAGCAACAGCTGCGGCGTGGCAAGCAGAATCAGAACCTCCGGTATATCAAGGTGAGTTTGAGATTTTAACCAAGCCCGTGAGTGCGGAAAATAAAGCTATAGCTGATGTGCCTCAAACTTTGAGCTCTAGCCCAGCCGCAGAGTCAGACAAAGAAGTTTCAACAACTATCAAAGTTTTAACAAGCCCGCGAATACTAAATTCAGTCGTAGAAAACCTTCAAACAAAATATCCAGCGAAGTATTCAAATCTAGAATACGAAACATTTGTTGCGGGTTTAAAGATTACCTCTGGAGAGAAAGATATTCTAACAGTAGGATATGTATCTCCAGATAGGCAGGTAGTTAGTGATGCCTTAAAGGAAATTTCTCAAGCTTATTTAGAGTATAGTTTGAAGGAACGTCAGGAAGACATTAATCAGGCGATTGCGTTTGTTCAAGAACGAATCACCAAGGGCGGGCTAAGACAGCGAGTTGAACAGTTGCAAAATAAATTGCGAACCCTGCGACGGGTGAATAATTTGATTGAACCCGCACAAAAAGCTCAACAAGTATCGGGGCAAATTGGGGCGTTAACGCAACAGCGATTGCAAAATCGGGTACAGTACGAACAAATGCTAGCTCAGTATCAAGAATTACAAAAAGAATTAGCGCAACAGCCAGGAGATAGGGCTGGTAATTCAATTCTGAGTGAAAATTCTCGCTACCAGAAAGTTCTAGATCAAATCCAGCAAGTTGATATTGAGATTAAAACCCAGTCTGCGACATTCACAGATAGCAATCCAGTGATGCAGACTTTACAGCAAAGGAAAGCCAATTTGATTCCAATGCTGAATGCTGAGGAGCTGCGGGTTCAAAAAGAATTTCAAAGTAATATCCTGTCACTACGAGCCCTTGATATATCCTTAGGTGATAAATTAGCTCGGCTAAACGGGGATCTGAGAAATTTAGCAACAGTCACCCGCGACTACGAAAACATTCAGCGGGAGTTACAAATTGCTAGTGATGGGCTTAACCAATTTTTAACCAAGCAACAAGCTTTGGAAATCGAAAAGTCTCAGAAACTGCAACCTTGGAAATTACTAGATCCTCAACTTACTAAAGTCGAACAACCTAAAGCGACTACACCAAGTGCTAGAAGTAACTTGGTTTTGGGTGGTGCTTTAGGCTTGGTATTAGGTATTGGCGCTGCTTTGCTTGTAGACAAGTTGAGCAATGTTTTCTACACTTCTAAAGATTTGAAGGAGACTACCAGATTACCTTTATTAGGGGTAGTTCCTTTCAGTAAAGAACTTGCTGCTAGTGCCAAACACGACGGACAAGCTAGTAGAGTTCACCAAATTGCCCGAGCTTCCTTTTTTGAAGTTTTCCGCTCTCTCTACACCAATATTCTTCTTTTGGGTTCGGATACGCCGATTCGTTCCCTCGTGGTTAGTTCCGCAACACCAGAAGATGGTAAAACAACTGTTGCCATACAGCTTGCTTTGGCAGCGGCAGCTATGGGACAACGGGTATTATTGGTAGATGCAAATCTTCGTTGTCCTACTATACATAATCGTGTAGGATTAATGAATATTCAGGGTTTAACGGACCTGATTTCCTCTGATTTGGAGTGGAGCAATGTAATCGAACGCTCTCCCCTCGAAGAGAACTTGTATGTAATGGCTGCTGGTCCGATCCCACCTGACTCTACCAGATTGCTCGCATCTGTGAAAATGCAGGATTTGATGAACGAACTACATAGCAGTTTCGATCTAGTAATTTATGATACTACTCCAATAGTTGGTTTTGCGGATGCTAACTTACTAGCTGCAAATACTAATGGGGTTATGTTAGTAGCTGGTTTAGGTAAACTCAAACGCACCGCATTCGCTCAAGCATTGGAGGAAATCCAAGTATCCGGTACTGCAATTTTAGGTTTGGTAGCGAATAAATCTAAGGAATCTACATCCACTTCTCAAAGTAATTATCAGCAATATTACAAGTTGAGTGCCGAAAGAATTGCTGAATACGATGTAATAGAGTCTAGAGAAACTTCATCAGTAAATAAAATTAAACTACGTTAAGTGAGTTGGCACTCTTGTGTTAGGAGTTAGGAGTTAGGAGTTCAGATCCCAATTCCTAACTGTCTAATTTATTTCAAGTTACACCAAGCTAATTATCTGGAGATTTCAAAGCTAGATCTAGTACTTGACGAGCGTCTTCTGCTTTCTCTCGCGCCTCTTTATAGCGTAGGTTCGCTTGAGCAAAATTCTTCAGAATCTTAAAACCTTCTTTGAGGCTAGAAATTTCTTCCTCGCTGACGGATTGATCTGAAAAAAGGATATCAACCAACTTACGAACTTGTAGCGCATCCGTACGTGTTTCTTGTACTTTTAGCTTCAGAGTTGCAAGATTGCTCAAAAGTTGAACCGCTTCTATAATGGTATCTTCGCCGCTAGCAGTATTCATCGACGGTTCTTTCACTTCAATTAATTGTTGAGGACTAAATCCTTCTTCGAGCTCCGTAGGTAAATCACCCGCTTCCATCTTTTCCATCAGCTGATCCATTGCTTTGTTACGAGCTTTATCGGAATCTTTGCCGGGAACGGTAAGGATGATTTCTGGACTTTGAACAAGAGTATAACGAACCATATTTAGCCAGAAATATTGCCGGTAACCAAGTCGAATTATCTATTTTAACTTAAAATGTGTCTGTATAATCATTTATTGCCATCAAAGGGAGATTTTTGTCTGTAACTCTACTCCTTTTTGCTTATGGGTACCCGTCATTTTAGTCATATCAAATCCGTTGATATTTTTTGGGAATATATTTTTTGGACTTTGCAGCGCGAAGTAGATATCTAAGTAGTATATAAATACTAAGATAATTAATATACATAGACTTGCCGTCCACTTAATTTGAAACTTCAAATTCTTTTATATGTATTTTTTTTACTTAACTTTTGCTAAGTGCAATATGTATTTTTATCATAAATATCAATTATTAGTTTGTTTTCACTAAGTTTGTAATTAGATTTATCCACTCATCAAGATTATTATTTATAAATATATTTTCTGAGGTTTCTATTCCTTCAGCACCTATACTCGTAGAAATAACTGGTAAACCAGCTTCAAGCATTTCTAGCGTCTTTAGTTTAATACCCGCACCTTGAAGTAAAGGTACAATACCTATTTCCGCTTTTTCAAAAAATGGAGTGGGATTTTCTATAAATCCAGTGATTATAATATTGTTACTTACATTTTTTTTGAGATTTTGGGAAGGATTGGAACCCACAAGATAAAGTTTATATTCTGAATCAATTTCAAGCAGTTTTATAAAACAATTTTCAATAAAAGTTATCGCTGCTTGTTCGTTTTCTGGTCGATTCATTGCAGCCCAAAATAACAAGCTCTTCTTTTCTATTTTATCTATTTTGCGTTCGACTTTATATATGAAGTCACTCAGTTTGGGAGGTTTGATAATAATTCTATTTTCTGGTACACTAAATAAAGATGTAAGAATTTCGCGGTCTTTTTTAGATAAAACCCATAATTCATTTACACTAGAATAAAGTCGTTTTTCAAATTTGAATAATCTAGCTACTTCAACACCTAAGATAAAATTGTTTTCAGACTTTCTTAAAAAAGATTGAGAAACAATATCATGTATACTAATTACGGTGGTCGTAGAGTTAGAGTTAATTCGATTTTTAATTAAGTTATTAATTAAATCAAGATAAACCGCGGCATGGGAATATTCAAAATGAATTAGATCGTAAGTATTTTTTTTCAATAACTCTTGTAGTTTTTCAGCTACCGTTGCTTGATAACGGCTAGAAAATTTTAAAGGAATAGATAAATTAGTTAAACAGCTAATAATTTTATCGGATTTAGCAAGAGGATAGGTAAAAAGGGTACTCGTGTATTTATCTACTAAATCTGTGGCAGCATTTATTTCTGCTTTATTGGCTATAACAACGATATCAATAGTTGTATTATCTTCATGATATTTATCTAAATTATCCAAAGCGATCTTTTGTCCAGCTTGAGGATATAACTTAGTAGGAGCATGGGCAGAAATAAACAAAATTTTTGACATAAAATACTACCATTTACCATATTCAGATAAAGATTTTTGAGTATATTTATTAATCAATTTTTTTAGTTTGCGTGCGGTAGGTGGTTTCAAAAAGTACCTCGCAGGTAATGCAAATATTTCGTTTACAATCCATCCTATATAAGCATTCATGCGTTGTTTTTTTGAAATATTGAAATTATCAGATGCTTTTCTACTTATTTTCCAACATTCTTTAATTAATTTTGCTCTATCCCAAGGTAAGGGAGATGAACTCATTCCATTAAGAGAGTAAGCTGCTAAGGGAGTATCGATAGAATGAAATTTAAATCCTTTAGTAAATAAACGCAAAATCATATCGTAGTCGGCTGCAATTTTGTATTGTAAATCATATAAGTCTGCTGCAATGTAAGCTGATTTTTTTATAAAGCAAGATGGATGATTTAAGGTAAATCGAATCGGTAATTTATTCAAGTCGCCGGGAATGAAAGTCGCAATGTATTCACCTTGGTAATAGTTTTTGATGGGTGAATACTATATATCTATATCTGGATGTCGAGTAAATTCTTTTTCTACTATCTTAATTACATTTTCGAGATACCAATCATCGGAATTGATAATACCGATAATCTCTCCGGTAGCAGATTTGATTCCTTTGTTCATGGCATCATAAGCACCGGAATCTGCTTCGGAAATAAATATATCTATCTTGTTTGCATATTTTTCAATTATTTCACAAGTTTTGTCTGTAGAACCTCCATCAACTACGATATATTGTAAAGTATATATTCTCTGTTGATTAATAACGCTCAAGATTGTTTTTTCAATTGTTTTTTCAGAATTAAAGCTTGGTGTTATTATCGATATTTTAGGCTGCATCCTGTTTAATTATTTCCATTTTAACTAAGTATATATAGTTGATTATTTATTTTCATTTATATCTAACTCTTATTTTATTATCTTCAACTGACATTGCTAAAATACTGATGAAAAGTAAAGGAGAAAGTCCTTGAAGTCCGCTATGTAAGAATAAACAGAAAAATAAATAAGGAAAGATAAACTTATAATTATTTGCAGTATAGTATCCACCAACAACTTTTAAAATAGCACAGAAATAAAGAAACCCTAGAGGAATACCTGTATAAGCAATCACCTCTAATAAAGAATTATGAATTAAAGAACCAACACTTGTAAATACTTCATCATATTTACCTGCATAACCTGTTAATGCTAAAGTCCAATCATTCTGATAAGATGTTATTAAAAAACGGTTAGCTTCAAACCGAGCTAAATTAGATGTATCGTTAAAAGAAAATAACCGGCTTGCACTTGTATCGTATCCATAACCTATTTTTACAAAGTTTAAAAAATATTCTCCTACCAAAAATCCAAAGATATTGGATATAACAAAGAAAATACTAAAATTTATTTTATTTAACAATTTAGTGATTTGATTTTCAAATAAGACGATCGCAAAATAAATTAATAAACTCAGAAAATAATTTCTGCTTAAGAAAAAGACGGTAGATATTAATGCTAAAATAATACCTGGTTTAAATTTGGCTTTGCAAGAAAGAAAAAGGAATAATAACATAAATAAACCAGATACGTTAGGGTCTCCATTACTTAAAGATACTCTAGAACTGCCATCAAACTCTATTCTCCTATATATTGTCATTTGATAAATTAGAGTCGGAGTTGCTAGCCAACATAATCCGATTAAATAGTTTCTTTTTACAACTATTTGCGGACAACCACTAAAACCTATGACTATTAAAGAAATTGGTAAACTATATCGAAATAAATGATATGTTGAAAAATTGATAAACGTAACAATTAAAATTAAGCATACTAGTAAAATATCTGAAATTAGTAATTGAGTATTATTAAAAAATAGTTGCAATAATAGAATTATTGAAAGTAAAGGTAAAAAGATTTTAGCGTGGGGAAGCTCTAAATTGTAAGGTAAAAGATATAATATTAATATGGCATAAAAAATCAGAGTATAACAAAAATAGTTCGTTTCTAGTTTTGGAATCTTTGTGTTGATATTCACTGTATCCTCCCACGAAATATATAGTGAAGGGTTCCCATAAGAATTTTTTTATTATAAAAAAATTCTTATGGGTGCCCGTGAAGAGAAAAGATATTTGAAGTTAGGTGATATAACCGCAATATAGTTCATATAGTACTAAGATTTTGATTCATTACTTCAGCAAACAACTGAGAATAACGTCGTGCTTGTAACTCAAGATTAAATTCTTGTTCTACTTTTTGACGAGCGCAATCGCGAATTTTTTGTGATGAATTTGATAAGATCCAAGAAATACCTTCAGCTAAACTTGTGGTATCCTCAGATTGAGCTAAGTAACCGTTGACTTGATGTTCAATCATATCGGGCATTCCCCCAATATTAAAAGCAACACAGGGAGTACCACAGGCTAAAGATTCCATCACGGTATTAGGTAAATTATCTTGAATTGAAGCAGCAACGAAAACATCTGCTGCAGCATAAACGAGTGCTAAAGATATATCATCATGAAGATTCCCCATGTAATGGTATTTTAAATTGGTTTCGTTATATTCCTGAGGTTGAAAGGAACCGAACAAAACTAACTCTACCCGATTTTTGCGATCGTTTAAATTTTGCAGCGCTCCTTCAAGTAGGTGCATTCCTTTTCTGTAACTATTTGTAGCAGCACCGAATAAAATTAATTGCTTATCGAGGGGAAGATTTAGCCATTTTCTCGCAGTATTTCTGTCAATTGGTTTATATTTTTGTAAATCGATACCATTGGGAATTACTTTGATGGGATACTTTTTAAGTAAAGGACTAGAAGCTGCAACCTTGGCTAACCAATGACTGGGAGTCACAATTGTTAAGTCGAGTTGCTCAAATACTTTTTGTTTACGCTTCCACACCCAACGGGATAAATCTTTTTCCTTGGGAGAATGAAGTTGACTGCAAGCACCACATGAAGTTGTATATCGATCGCATTCTAAACTATAGTGACAGCCTCCCGTAAATGCCCACATATCGTGTAAAGTCCAAACTAATGGTTTCCTCAATTTGGCAATGCTTTCAATTTGAAGATAACCACAAGTCCAATGGATATTAATTATGTCTGCGGATAGATGTTTTACTTTATAATCTATGAAATCGGGAAACCATTGAGTAGAAAAAGTTCCATAATCATGTTTTGGATACAATCTTAATGGTAAATTATCTAAAGTGGGTCGCATTTGATTAAGCCACTTTTCTAATTTATTTTTAGGTCCAATAATAGTAGGATCGTCACCAGTTTTGTATTGAACCAACATTTGTGAATTAATATTTATATCCTTCAGTCCATTATGCAGACGAAATGCTGCACGAGCCGCTCCACCACTAATATCAAAAGTACTCAGGATTAAAGGATTCATTATCAAGCTCGTTGTTAGAGGTTAGTTGTTAGTTGTCAGTCGCAACTAATCTTCAAGCCCTATTGGCGATAAGCTTCAATCTCGTAGATTGACGGGCACCCATAATAATTTTTTTAGAAGAAAAAAATGATTATGGGAACCCTTGACTCGAAAGCGATTCAAGCAGATTATTTTTTAAACTTTTTTAGAACAAAAAGCATAGCTGTCAAATATTCCGTAGCGTCTATCTCGATAGTTAGAGAAATCTACTGTAGTTTCAAAACCAACTTTTTCTAAAAAATCAAAAATATCGATTCCAAATGTTCTGTAAGCTAAGATTTTACCGCGAATTCGATCGCCGTGATACTCTGGCGGCAACAGATGAATATCTTCAACTCCCGAAGTGTCAACGCGTATCAAAGTTGGCTTATCGAAAAAGCAGGGAACTGTAAAAATATGATATCCACCTTTTTTTAAAACGCGATATACCTCCCGAAAAGCCTTTTCATAGTCTCTGATATGTTCAAATACATCTTCTGTAATCACGACATCAAAATTTTCCGAGGCAAAAGTCAAGTTTTCTAAATCTTGACAAAATACTTTTTCCTTAACCTCTCCTCCTGGCTGAACATTTGGTATATAACTAGAACAGAAATAGGATGTGGAATTGTACAATACTTTAGAAAAAGCATCATTCACATCAGCATTGTAAATAGTTAAATTATTTAAGTTCTGATTTGATGAAATATCAGCTAAACTAGAGACTTTTAGAATAACTTTATCAATTAATAACTTTGCTACATGTCTTTTTCGCGATGAACTTTTACAAAAAGGGCAGTACATATTATTCCGTACTGTTTGAACATCAATACAGACAAAAATAGTAGATTTACCACATATATTACATTTTCCAACTTGATGATATCCTACATTTTGAATTGCAAGTGTCGCTGCATCAATAACTTTCATTATTCACCTCCGTTTAGTTATCCGGAATAATTTTTTTTAGAAAGAAACGCTCTTCTTTTCACAGCACGCAACTCAAAGCTGAAAAGTAATAAATCCAAATATTTGCGATTATCTTTTATCTGCCATACTGGCGGTAATCCCTGGCACAGAATTAAGATCGTATTGCTCTAATGAACTAATTGTTTTCGCTTCAGCTAAACTCCAAGGAAATCTTCCCACAAAGCTCATATCAGCTTTGAGAACATTAAATAATTGTGGTAATTTTATTAAACTACCTAAATGAACTTTTTTTAAATTCCCATCAAAATTGTAGATGCAAAATAATTTACCTTTTTTGCCCACACACCACTCTGTTTGCAATATCGGTTTCTTCAAATAAATGCGAATCGATAAGGCTAGAGCTATAAATAGCGGAGAGAGTATAATTAATAAAGTTAACGCTCCGAAAAAATCGAACCATCGCTTTATCAAAGAATTGATTTTATTCAGTTTATGAGAATTTTTATATAATCTTCCTTTGTGAGATAGGCGTAAAAATACTATCATTCCCAATCGTCTGCATTGATTAGCCCACATATTAAGTTTATCTAATTCAATGCGCGAATCTATTTGTACTATTGTCGCAGGTGAAAATTGCAACCACTCAGCTAAGAATTCTTCGCCTCTATTAGATAATAAATGCATCTGCGAAGGTTTACAAGTTCGTTTAACTAAAAGTTTTTCGCTATTAAGTTTGATTTTATAACCAAAATTTTCGTTACAACAATTAATGTCGCGATCGTTCCAATCGTTTTTATCTGCAAAAGCTTTTTCTTTCGCAGTTTTTTTTGAGTTAAGGTATGATATTAAACTTACTGAAATTGACCTTTGCTTCTGAACCATGGCTAATAATTAGTAACGGTTATTGGCAAGTAAATAATGAATAATTTACTCAAAAGCACTTAATCTGTCTAAATGAAAATTCTGTCTTTGATAATATCGCAATTGCTATATTGGATGGGAGTATCCCAATCCAGGCAAAAATCAAATTCGTAGTGGGAGCCTCTCGCTCCCTACTGCCTGCAAGTGAGCAAGATGCTCACACTACCAAAAAAAATAAATTTACACATTTGGGATGCTCCCATATTGGATTATCTGTTTGAAAATCAAACTGGCTGATTCGTTTCGTCAAATTTGGTTTGTAAGTTCACTGTGTCTTGCAAAAACAAGAATGCGATCGCAGGGCAAGCAAACAACCTTAATACACATTTGTGCATTACAACAGTTTGATAAAACAATTCAGATCGCTTTTTAAATTTCACTATACGCCTCAATGTAGCAAATTAATTTTTGAAGATGGTAACTTCTGAAATAATTATTATTTTTAAGGCAAAATATTTTATAAATTTGCTTTATATTTTACATGCAACATAAATCCTATTTCTAAATTTAATTATTTAGCGTATCTTTAAAACGTCTACCCCATTTTTCTCAGATATTTAATCTATAACTAACATTTCTGGCAATGTACCAGCTATTTTAAGCAGATTTTAACTACCTAAGTATTTATAACTATTAATTTATTTCTACTTCATGGAATATTAATATAATCATAAGTTCATTTACTCAACCAAGTCAACTGGTTCTCAGTAAATTCTCGGTAATCTGTGCAAAAGCTTTAATGCTTTTATGGTAAATACAGAGTTTTTACTTAAAAAAAATGCAAATTATGAGACATGTACTGATAGGTAAATCTCGATCGCAGTTTTTGGTAAAGCAGATAAAGCAATTCTACCGAATACAAGCATTTCTGATTATTTCTTGGTTTTAGCAATAAATGCAGTATTTATAGGTTATTTACACAAAATAATCCCTTGCTTTCAACATAAATACTTGGCTTATCCTTAATTTACTGTCATAGACAAGTACCCAACTTAAAATCAATTTTAACTAGAATCATTTAAATTACTATTACAATAAGCAGTATAAATTTTAATCCCTTACTATTTAATAGTTAATTTGTTTGATTTAATAAAAATTTATTTACAGATAATCCCATAGACTCTTGTTACCCAGCTTGACGGGCACCCTTAAAAGTTTTTTCTTCTAAAAAAACTTTTAAGGGAACCCTTGACATTAGCATTTTATATATATCTAATAAGTAGAAAATAATCTGTAGACAAAAAAATAACCGTCACAATCTAGACGTTGCCCTTTGCAGCCGATAGTTGACTATATTGACATCAAGATTTTATTCATAAGTCTTATAATGAATTGGCTGGTAAATATACAACTTTAGGTAGATGCTATATATACATAAATTGAATTCTAATTTGATCCTAAACTTTTTTACTTAGCAAAAGGCAAAATCTGAAAAACATCCAAAATAGGTTAAAATTTTAACTCGTGTTGCAATTTACGGGCACCCATGGGAACCCTTTACCATCGAATACTTTTGCAGAGGAGTTATAGGATTAACTGAGAAAAAAAGTACAAATTATCAATGTATTGTGATTAACTGCATCGTCTTGATGCAAGTTCGGGTGTAATTACCATGATGGCAAAAAGTGATATCGCTTTTGTAATTGTTTCTTATAACTCAGCCAAAACTTTAAGAGGTGCGATTGAATCATGTATACAAGCAGTTGAGGAATTTTACCCACAAACAGGTATAGTTATTGTCTACGATAATGCCTCAAAGGATAAGTGTACCCAAATATTGGATGATTTTTCTCAAAGATATCCCCAAATTTTTATAGGTAAAAAAGGAGACGTAAATTTAGGTTTTGGTGTTGCGAATAATAGGGCTGTTGCTGCCCTACAAAGTAAAGTTTACGTACTAATTAATCCCGACGTAGCATTTAAACCCAAAATAATTCCTCGTCTGGAAGCAACCTTGAATTCATCCTCAGATATTGCAATTATTTGTCCAAAATTACTGTATCTAGACAAGTCAGTTCAACCTTCAATTCGCAGATTTCCCACGTTTAATTTTTTGCTCTGTAAGTATTTATTAGGTGAAAAGCTACAGACTTTACTATATCCCTTTGATTATTATTATGCCTGTATGCCTCCTCCCAGAAAAATTGTCGAAATTAACTGGGCTATAGGGGCTTTCATGATGGTGTCGGGAAAGTATATACGACGACATGGTTTGTTTGACGAACGCTTTTTTTTGTATTTTGAGGATGTTAGTCTGTGTGTAGATGCTTGGCAAAATGGTTATAGGGTTTTATTTCAACCGGAAGTATCCGCACTGCATTTATATCAACGTTCGAGTACTCATTCTCAGTTTAACTATCTAACACTGATACATATGATTTCGGCTTTGAAATTTTTTGCAAAATATAAACCCTATCACAAATCTTGGCAATTAATTGCTTTAATACTAGGAATGTATTCAAAGTTAGAAGGCATTTGGCGTTTTTTAATTTTACCTAGATTGAATAAGTTACAGCCTGACAAAATTTTTACACTCAACAATTAGTTCAAACTTATCAACCAATAATTTCTAATGGAAACGGATATCGATTTTTATGCTCGTAAGTCTATGCTATTTCATATCGGGGTTATTTAATCATCATCTATGAATATATGCAAGTTAAACTACCCTTCCTTATTCGCAGAATCTTAAAAGCTAGCAGCTTTTGGCAAGATAATTATCTAATTGTACGAGCATTTCAGCCGTTTTGTCGCACTGCGATTTTAGCCATATTTCTGACAATTATGGCTGCGGCACTCGAAGCAGTAGGTATCGGTTTAATAGCGTCTTTGCTGCAAGGATTGACTAATCCGAATCAAGCACCATTAGCAACTGGTATTGAATGGTTAGATGTTTGGTTTTTGGCAAGTAAAACTGTTGCCCAAGAACGTATTTGGCGTATATCTGGTTTAATATTATTTACTGTTTGGGTTAGGGCAGTTTTTAGCTATTTCGGGCGTTATTTTGCTAAAGTATGCGAAATTGGATTGGTAGATACTCTCCGCAAACGAATATTTAAGCAGTTTGAAAGCCTCAGTCTTTCATACTATACCCAAAAGCGTTCGGGAGAATTAATCAATACTTTTTCTGCTGAAGTTAGTCATCTTAGTTTTGCTTTTAACGAGCTGATTAATTTTGTCACTAAAAGCTGCGTTATTTTAGCTTACACCTGCGCCATGTTCGTTATTTCTTGGCAATTAACTTTAGTTACAGTAATTCTTTTTAGTATACTCGCAGCAGCAGCATCGAATGGGATTCGCAGAGTACGCCAAGCAAGCTTTGATATGACATCTGCTGGTGGAGAATTAGCAGCTAAAACTACAGAATTTGTCAGTGGTATTCGTACCGTACAAGCATTTTGGACTCAAGAATTTGAACGCAAGGGTTTTTATGAAGTCGCTCAGAGGTTTTCTAATGCTTGGTTGAAAGCTAGTACTATTAGCGGGCTTTTGCAACCGTTAATAGAGGCTTTTGCCACCACAATTTTAGTCGCCATGATTTTAGTTGCGGTTTCAACGCTCATATCTAGTGGAAGTCTTCGTGTAGTTTCTTTACTCGCTTTTTTGTTTGCTTTATTCCGCTTGCTACCGATTATTGCTCAAATGAATAGTTCCTGGGGTTTGATTGCCATGCATTCAGGTGCTCTAAAAAATATTCACGAACTTTTAAGAACTGATAATAAAGCTTATTTAATTGACGGTAACAAAGAGTTCCCTGGCTTGGTACAAGGTATTGAACTTGTAAACGTTAATTTTGGTTATGACCATGACAAATTAGTATTACACAATATTAATTTAACCATCGAACGCGGTCAAATGGTAGCATTAGTTGGTTCTAGTGGTTCTGGTAAAACAACTTTAGCCGATCTATTGGTACGTTTTTATGATATTACAACAGGGAGTATATTAATTGATAATATTGACTTGCGCGAATACAGCC
>JBHJJJ010000302.1:0-9903 GCA_050042755.1 Rivularia sp. (in: cyanobacteria) | reverse complement strand
ACGCAAAGTTACGCCAAGGTAAACGCAGCGAAAAGTGCGGTTAAGGGGTGCTCCCCCATGAGCAACTTTTCAAGACAGAGGGACACAGAGTTTTTTTCACACATACTTTTTATCCCGCACCGACGTAAACGGAAAAGATATTAGGGGTTACTTCTAATTACTAGTGTCCCATTAAAATTGACGGGTTAGGGTAGGGAGGGGGGAGAGGGGGTGGAATATTTTTTTATGTACGCGCTTTACCCCTGAAAATTAATGTGGTGGAGTACTAGTACTCTCATAAGCCAAAATTGAGGGGTGGAAATCAGTGAGTAAGCTGTTGTGCATTAAAGATGCACAACACTCTTGTCAAAAGTCTGGCATTCAAAAATAAAGAAAGTTTGAGGTGTCACTATCTAACTAAATGTAAGATTGGTGTCTGTATTTGTTTGTAGTAGAGCTGTCTTCGCTGAAGCACTACTACAAACAAATAATAATTGTGTGTGCTGAACTACTTAACGACTAATCACTAGCAATCAACCAAGGAGAGAAAGCTTGGGTAATTATATGCCCGACTATTTACTATTCACTACTCACTAACCTCACCGGGCAATATTGGTTTGTGAGAGTATTAGTGACTAATCACGACATTTTCAAACCAGCTTCATCGGTTGAATATTCGTCGAGTTTGACTTCGCAGGGTTCCACATTCCAAATTTCTTGACAATACTCCCAAATTGCCCTGTCTGAGGAAAATTTACCCATACGTGCGGAGTTAATAATCGACATCCGAGTCCAATTTTCTGTATCTCGATAGGCTTGGGATACTTTCGCTTGAGTATCAATATAGGATTGGTAGTCGGCGAATAACATGAACCTATCTTGGTTAAACAGCGAGTCTAAGAGTGGCTTAAACAGATTGCGATCGCCATCAGAGAAATGTCCGCAGGATATCAAGTCGATGACTTCTTTGAGTTCGGTATTGGAATGGTAATAATTTGCGGGATTGTATCCTTGGGCTTTCAAATCAAAAACCTCTGGGGTGGTTAAACCGCATAAAAAGAAGTTCTCTGCGCCGACTTCTTCGCGAATTTCAACGTTTGCACCATCGAGAGTTCCGATTGTCTAGTAACCGTTGAGAGCAAATTTCATGTTACCAGTTCCGGAAGCTTCTTTACCGGCGGTGGAAATTTGTTCGGATAGTTCTGCACCTGCGTAGATGAATTGGCTTGAGGATACGTTGTAGTTCGGTATGAATGCTACTTTCAAACGTCCTGCAACATCGACATCGCTATTGACTATACTACCAACGGCATTGATTAATTTAATAATCAATTTGGCGATGAAGTAACCGGGTGCTGCCTTACCGGCAAAAATAAATGTGCGGGGTAAGATATCAGCTTTGGGATTTTTCTTGATTCGGTTGTAGAGGGTAATGATGTGGAAAGCATTGAGCAATTGACGTTTGTATTCGTGCAGTCGCTTTACCTGTACGTCAAACAAGGAATTGGGATCAACTGTAATTCCGTTGCTTTTTTGAATTAATTTTGCCAATTCTTCTTTGTTGGCTTGTTTGATTTTGCGCAAAGCTTGCGTGAACTCTTTGTCATCTAAGATATGTTCTAACTTTCGGAGCTCCGAGAGATTTTTAATCCAATCGGTACCAATTTTGTCGGTAATTAGACGAGCTAATCGGGGATTACCTAACAACAACCAGCGACGAGGAGTTACGCCGTTTGTCTTATTCACAAACTTCTCTGGGAATAATTCGTAGAAGTCGTGGAGTACGTGCTTTTTGAGTAACTCTGTATGTAATGCCGCTACCCCATTAATTTTATAGCTACCAACGCAAGCTAAGTGTGCCATGCGGACTTTTTGCTCGCCGTCTTCTTCAATCAAAGATAACCGCGATATGCGTTCTAAATCCCCAGGATAACGCTTTCTAACTTCACTCAAAAAGCGGAAGTTGATTTCGTAAATAATTTCCAAATGTCTGGGTAATAATCTACCAAATAATGCCACTGGCCAGCGTTCTAAAGCTTCTGGCAACAGGGTATGGTTGGTATAAGCAAAGGTATTTTTCGTAATATTCCATGCTTTATCCCAAGCCATTTGATGTTCGTCAATCAATAGCCGCATCAATTCGGCGATCCCAACTGAAGGATGGGTATCATTAAGCTGAATTGCAGCTTTTTCATGAAGATTATCGAGGGTGTTAAACATTCTTTCGTGGCGACGGAGAATGTCTTGCAAGGAACAAGAAACAAAGAAGTATTGTTGCTGCAAGCGCAATTCTTTACCCTGCATTGTATCGTCGTTGGGGTAAAGAACTTTTGAGATATTCTCCGAAAACATCTGACTACCGACTGCGCCGATGTAGTCACCAGCATTAAATGCCTGTAAGTCAAATTCATGAGTTGCTTCTGCTTTCCACAACCTCAGAATATATGCCGTATCGACACCGTAACCTGGTACGGGGGTATCGTAGGGAACTCCTGAGATTTTTTGTTGCGGTACCCAGCGTACTTGATAGCGTCCGTTTCTATCGTTGTATACTTCGGTATGACCGCCGAATTTGACTTCTACTAGATATTCGGGAAGAGGAATTTCCCAAGCATTGCCGAAGCTCAACCATTTATCGGGGTTTTCTATTTGCCAACCGTTACGAATTACTTGCTCAAAAATCCCGAATTCATAACGAATTCCATAACCGACGGCGGGGATTTCTAAAGTTGCTAAGGAATCGAGATAGCAGGCTGCAAGCCTTCCCAAACCTCCGTTACCCAATCCTGGTTCGTGTTCTTGCTCTAATAAATCGTCTAATTCTAACCCGGATTCTTTCAAGACAGTACGAATTTTTTCGTAAAGGCCGAGATTAATTAAACTATTACCTGTATAACGCCCCATCAAAAACTCGGCTGAGAGGTAATAAACGGTTTTTACACGCTTATCCATGTGAGTTTTTGCTGTTTGAATTCGCCTTTGAAGAATGCGATCGCGAACGCTATGGGCAACAGCCATATAATAATCGTGCAGAGTGGCAAAATATTCGCCCTTTCCCTGAACGTAATAAAGACTATCAGCAATGGCACGTTTGAGGGTTTCCTCACTCATCCCAGTACGGTCGTCTTCTACTCTAACTTTAACAGTGTCAGGTACAGAAATATCTTTCTGCGCTATCTTACTATATTTTTGCTCGGGGGAACTGTTACTCATTATGGTGATTTTGGTAAGATATTAAATCTACGCTTAATTTCTATCTATAGCTTTATAACATCCTCTCCGTTTCACTTGTTTTCGTTATTAAGAATTAGTAATTGAGCGGTGAGCGGTTAGGAGTTAGGAGTTAGGAGTTAGGAGTTATTTTCTCCTTGTCTCCTTGTCTCCTTGTCTCCTAGTCTCCTTATCCCTTAGCCCTCCTTATGCCCTATCTAGTATTCCCACTTCCAATTGCGAATTTCTGGCATATCTTCGCCGTGTTCGCGAACGTATTGCTTGTGTTCAATCAACTTGTTGTGCAACATCTGTTTGACGTGAGCTGCCTTATATCTCAGATGGGGAACTCTGTCAATGACATCATCTGCTAAATTAAAGCGATCTAAGTCATTCATTACCACCATATCAAAAGGTGTGGTAGTAGTTCCTTCTTCTTTATAACCCCGGACGTGAAGATTATTGTGATTGGTACGACGATATGTTAAACGATGAATGAGCCAAGGATAACCATGGAAGGCAAAGATGATTGGTTTATCGGTGGTAAAAATGCTGTCAAAGTCTTTATCGCTTAAACCGTGAGGGTGTTCGTTTTCTGGCTGTAGGGTCATTAAGTCTACTACATTTACTACCCTGATTTTTAATTCCTCAAAGTTATCCCGCAATATGTCTACAGCTGCTAAGGTTTCTAAGGTAGGAACGTCACCAGCGCAAGCCATGACTACATCTGGTTCGCTTCCTTGGTCGTTAGAAGCCCAACCCCAAATACCGATCCCGGTGGTACAATGCTTGACTGCTTCATCCATATTTAGATACTGCAATGCTGGTTGTTTACCAGCTACAATCACGTTAACGTAATGGCGACTTCTTAAGCAATGGTCTGTCACGGAGAGCAAACAATTGGCATCGGGTGGTAAATATATTCGCACAATTTCGGCTTTTTTATTAACAACGTGGTCGATAAAGCCGGGATCTTGGTGGCTAAAGCCGTTGTGGTCTTGTCGCCATACGTGAGATGTTAATAAATATGTTAGAGAAGCTACTGGTCTACGCCAGGGAATATCGCGAGTAGTTTTCAACCATTTGGCGTGCTGGTTGAACATGGAATCGATAATATGGATAAATGCTTCATAACAGGAAAACAGTCCGTGACGACCTGTAAGTAGGTATCCTTCTAACCATCCCTGACAAGTATGTTCGCTGAGAATTTCCATGACGCGACCGTCTTTGGCTAAATGGTCGTCGTATTCTAAGGTTTCTGCAACCCAAGTCCTTGATGTTACATCCAATACGTCAGCGAGTCGATTGGATGCGGTTTCGTCGGGACCGAATAAACGGAAGTTGCGAGTATCTAGATTAAGTTTCATGACATCCCGCAATAATTTACCCATGACGCGGGTTGCTTCGTCAATAGTTTTTCCTGGTTCGGTGATTTCTACGGCATAGTTACGAAAATCGGGCATTTTCAAGTCTCGCAGCAAAACACCGCCGTTGGCATGGGGATTGTCACCCATGCGCCGATTTCCCACTGGTGCGAGTTCGGCTAATTCTGCAATTAATTTACCGTTTTCATCAAATAATTCTTCTGGCTTGTAACTCTTCATCCATTCTTCCAACAACTGTACATGTGCTGGAAGCGATGCCATATTCGATAAAGGTACTTGGTGCGATCGCCAGTAATCTTCTGTCTTTTTCCCGTCTACTTCACGAGGCCCCGTCCAACCTTTGGGACTCCTAAGTATAATCATCGGCCATTGAGGACGCACTTTGAAGCCATTTTTACGGGCATCTTCCTGAATTTCCCGGATTTCATGGAGCGCGGTATCCATTGTTGCTGCCATCAATTGATGCATGACTTCAGGCTCGGAACCTTCTACAAAATAAGGTTTATAACCATAACCCTCAAACAGCTTTTGCAATTCTTCATGACTCATCCTTGCCAAAAGTGTGGGGTTAGCAATTTTATAGCCATTTAGATGCAAAATCGGTAGTACTGCACCATCATGTACTGGATTCAGAAACTTATTAGAATGCCAGCTAGCAGCTAACGATCCCGTTTCCGCTTCACCATCACCGACAACGCAAGCAACGATCAAATCGGGATTATCAAAAGCTGCACCAAAAGCGTGAGAAACAGAATAACCGAGTTCTCCTCCTTCATGGATGCTCCCTGGAGTTTCCGGTGCCACGTGGCTGGGAATTCCACCGGGAAAAGAAAACTGTTTGAAGAGCTTTTGCATTCCCTCAGTATCCTGAGAGATATTGGGATAATATTCGCTATAAGTTCCTTCAAGATAGGTATTCGCTACCAAACCAGGACCACCATGTCCAGGTCCTGCAATATAAATTATATTTAAGTCATCTTTCTTAATGACCCGGTTGAGATGAACGTAAATAAAATTCAAACCCGGAGTAGTTCCCCAATGTCCCAAAAGTCTGGGTTTAACGTGTTCTAGTTTCAGTGATTCTTTGAGTAGAGGATTATCTAATAAATATATTTGTCCAACCGAGAGATAATTCGCCGCATTCCAATAGGCGTTAATTTTTCTTAATTCATCATCTTGTAATGGCTTAGCTTGTGGTGGGCTGGCTAAAGTCATAATCGAACTCCTTAAGGTAAATGTTGTGAGTTTTTTACACCTTTATATCTATATAAACTTAATTTTTTAAAGGTTGACTATACCTAAGTGAATATTTATTTCAGACATTTTATTTTTATCAGAGTACAAAATTTTTCCCTGCTATTTTAACACTTGGAATCGAGATATCTGATGTATAGATATTTTTTAGAAAAGGGAATGCATCTTATTTCATACTCAGGTAAAATAACAATTTAAAAAATCATATAAAGTTCGCTTTTTTAGGAACAATATAACAAACTGGTTATTAATATCAATAAGTATAAAGTTAGATTCTCTATTGAATGCAATACAATTTGAAACCTTCTTAATCCACTTTCTCCCTAGATAGGAGAGGTTTTGAACCCCAAAGGATAACTCCACTTTACTCTGCAAGTAAAATGCTCACTTCTGTACCTAACGAGGATAAAATTCGCTATGTACTAAGCTGCTACCCATTTAAGTTGTATATTTAGAAATATTACGTAAAAGTTAAAACTCTTATTCCTTTAGCATGAGTGCCTTTTGCCTTTTGCCTTACTGTTGTGCATTTTTAATGCACGACAGCTTATTAGACTGCATCATTCAAAAATCTAAACAGCCATTTCACAGAATAATCTGTTTAAAAATTTAGTATAACATCTATTTACTTGCCTAAACTTAACCGCAATTTAACCAAAGATCGGATTTAAGAAAGAATGGGTATTAATTGATTTAAAACTGGTAAATATTATATATATTTTTCAGTGAAAAGTACTTCTTTAGATAGAAGAAAATAACATTTTTTAAGTGAAATACCTCAAATTAATTAGACTATTAAATAGAGATGATAATAAATTTAATTGGTTACTCTATAGCTTGCAAATATCAAATATGAATTATTATTAATTATCAAATCTATAGAATAATTAATTTATCTCCAACAAACCAAGGGGTGGCGTAATCTCAATGCGACGAGTTTCCAAATCAACCACTGGAACAATATCTTTGACAAAAGGAATTAAAACAGTCTTAAGATTTTGGATAGCCTCCTTGTCTCCCTTTCTCCTTGTCTCCTTATCTGCTCCCTCTTCCTGCAATCGAACTTCCAACAAATCATTGCCAGCAGCAATCAAATCCACCACAGTGCCAATAAATTCTCCAGTATCCTGCATAAAAACAGATAAACCCACCAAATCCATTAAATGATACTCATCTTCACCCAATTCTGGGCGTGAGCTTTGGGGTACAAATAACTTACAATCGCGTAATTTTTCAGCTTCATCCCGGTATTTGACACCAGCTAACTGAATAACATACAACTTTTTGCCTTCAAGAAAACGGCCTTTAACTAACTCCACCTCTTCGAGCTCGGTGGCATTTGGATGTAACAGCCAACGTAACCCAGGTTTCTCAAAACGTTCGGGAAAATCCGTACTCGGATAAACCCGCAACTCACCATTTAATCCTTGGGGTGCAACAATTTTACCAATCTCTAACCAATCATCCATTTTCAGTGAACAGTGAACAGTGAGCAGTTAACAGTTAACAGTGAGCAGTGAGGAATTTTTTCTTCCTCATCTCCTCATCTGTGCTTCTTAGGTACTCACAGCAGCACTTCGATAAACTTGTTCGGCTACTTTTGCTAAACGCTGCATTCCGGTTTTGATTTCTTCGTCACTGCCGGTGAGGCTGACACGGAAACATTGGTGTTTGTGTTCCCATTCATCGCGTAAACCGGGGAAGAAGGAGTTTCCGGGGACAATTATTACACCGACTTTTTTAAGTTGTTGGTAAAAATCCCAATCACTCATGGGTAAATCTTGGAACCATAACCAAGCAAAAATCGCTCCTTCACCGCGATGTAGAAACCAAGGTAAATTATCGGGCATTGCTGCTTCTAAACTACTTTCTAAAACAGCGAATTTATTTTTATAAAAAGGACGAATAACGGTTTCGCTGATTTGTGCAAGTTTCCCAGAATCAATGGCGCGAGCGGCAATAGCTTGTCCGTATCGCGATGAATGCAGACTGGTATTTGCTTGAAAACACTCTAAAGCTTCAATTAACTTTTCATTTCCAATGGCAATACCAACTCTTTCTCCGGGCAATCCTGCTTTTGATAAACTCATGCAGTGGAGAATATTGTCGCCAAAGGTTGGTGTCATATCGGTATAATTCAACGCTGGGAAAGGTGGTGCGTATGCCGAGTCAATTAATACCGGTACTTCTAATAGTGCAGCGAGGGCAGCAATTTTTTGAACTTCATCGTCGGTGAGTACGTTCCCTGTAGGATTACAGGGGCGAGAGAATAAAACGCAACCAGTGCTTTCGGAAATCGATAGCTGACTAAAGTCGGGACGATATTTGAATCTATGGGCTGGTGCGTCAATATCTAAAGTTGGTTTGTAAGCAAATAATGCTTCTCGAACTAAGCTAACTCCGCCGTATCCTGTATAGTCTGGACTTAGAGGAAGGACAATTTGTTTAAGCTCGCCGTTAGTAGTATAACCGCCAAACACATTGGCAGCGTAGAAATAAAGGGTTTGACTGCCAGAAGTAATTAAAATATTGCGTTCGGTAAGATTTAAACCATAGCGTTTGTTAAAGTCGTTAGCAACTGCTTCTATTAATGGCAAATAACCCCGAGAATCGCCATAACGACAAACAACTTCACCATACTCCGCACTAGACAAAAGATCGGCGGTACAATCACGCCACAGTTGTTCGACTTCGGGCAAAATCAACGGATTACCCGCGCTCAAATTCATTAACTCCTGCCCAATTCCTGCGCGTAAAGTTTCTTTAATATCCTTCATAATCGCTCTCACGCCGGTAAGCTGAGACATTTGAGCGCCAATTTTAGTTAGGGCAGGGTTCATAAGCAATCAATAATATAGATAATTTAACTTTCTTGTGTAATGAAGTAATTTTGAGAGGGGGAAGAGGGAGGAGAGAGGGGAGAGAGGGAAGAAAAAATAACAAAATATTAATTCTGACCTATTATTCCATTATCTCATCATTAATTTAATTTCTTAATATCCCATGGACAATGCCCCTGGCTCAATTTACATTACAAATGTACTAGAGATAGACAAAATCGAGACTTACGCTATTGTCACGATACTCAGTTGGCGTGACACTAAAAGCCTTATTTTTTGCTTCTAATAGATTAAAGTGCCACATCCGACTTGAAATTGCATGCCAGTTGCGGCCATTCCTAAAGATAACAAAAACTATAATTAATTAGCAGAAAAATTACAAAATATTTCGGTTTCGTTTCGCCGCTATACACTCGATAAAGAAGCTTGGTTGAAATGAATCATCAGAGGGCAAACAGTGAAAGTCAAAGCAGCAGTAGCTTATGATGCGGGTAAGCCGTTGAGTATTGAAACGGTTCAGTTGGAGGGGCCTAAATACGGTGAAGTATTGGTGGAAATCAAAGCCAGCGGTATCTGTCATACGGATGCTTACACTCTTTCGGAAAGATCCTGAAGGTTTATTTCCGGCAATTTTAGGACATGAAGGTGCTGGTATCGTGGTAGATGTGGGAGAGGGTGTTACCAGTGTTAAAAAGGGAGACCATGTTATTCCCCTTTATACTCCCGAATGTCGTCAGTGCGAATATTATTTAAGCTTAAAAACTAATCTTTGTCAAGCAATTCGTAGTACTCAAGGTAAAGGTTTAATGCCTGATGGTAGCAGTCGTTTTTCTATTGGTGACAAAAAGCTTTACCACTATATGGGTACATCGACTTTTTCTAACTATACGGTATTACCAGAAATTGCGATCGCAAAAATTCGTGAAGATGCACCGTTTGAAAAAGTATGCTACATCGGTTGCGGTGTGACTACGGGTATCGGTGCGGTTATTTACACGGCTAAAGTGGAACCTGGTTCTAAAGTTATAGTATTCGGTTTGGGTGGTATCGGCTTAAATGTAATTCAAGGGGCAAAAATGGTAGGTGCCGATATGATTATCGGTGTAGATATTAATCCCAAGAAACGCGAATTAGCAGAAAAGTTCGGCATGACACATTTTGTTAATCCAAAGGAAGTGGAAGGCGATTTAGTTCCTTATTTAGTGGATTTAACCAAAGGTGGTGCGGACTATACT
>JBHJJJ010000301.1:0-9635 GCA_050042755.1 Rivularia sp. (in: cyanobacteria) | reverse complement strand
TCAAAACCTGGCTTACCTAAATCTTTTTCTAATAATTCTCTACCTCTAGCAATATTTTCTTCTCTACGCGAACGCTTGTACCACTGCTTAATACGATTTTTCGCCGCTGAATTTGCGGCAAAATTCAACCAGTCTAAACTGGGATGGCTATTTTTCTGAGTAACAACTTCAACAATATCGCCATTATCTAACTTTGTACAAAGCGGTACCATTCGTCCGTTCACTTTAGCTCCAGCACAATGATTTCCCACTTCGGTATGAATTCTATAGGCGAAATCTACTGTGGTAGAATTCGGGCTTAAAGCAACTAAATCTCCTTTAGGCGTAAAAACATAAATATCGTCTTCAAATAAATTGTCTTTGATGCTTTCTAAATATTCTTGAGCATCCTTAAGGTCGTTTTGCCATTCAAGTAACTGTCGCAGCCAGGTAAATTTCTCATCGGCTGCGGTCATTTTTATATTATTAGAACCACCGGTTTCTTTATATATCCAATGAGCTGCTATGCCATATTCAGCAATGCGATGCATTTCTAAGGTGCGGATTTGCACTTCCATCGGACGACCCCAAGGTCCAATTACCCCAGTATGCAGCGATTGGTAGCGGTTTGGCTTGGGTAGTCCAATATAGTCTTTAAATCTACCAGGAATCGGACGAAAAGAATCATGAACTAATGCTAAAGCACGATAGCATTCTTCGGTGGTATAGACAATAATCCGTAGCGCTGCTAAATCGAAAATTTCGTGAAATTCTTTATTCTGGCGCTGCATCTTTTGATAGATACTATAAAGATGCTTCGGACGACCTGATAAATCTTTGCACTCAATTCCTGCTTGTTTCTAGCGAGAACGCAAAGTATCGGTTACGTTGGTCAGCCTTTCTTCTCTAGCAGCTCGTTTATCGATAACTAACTGCTGTATTTGACGGTAGGAATCAGTTTCGAGATATTTAAAGGCTAAATCTTCCAATTCCCATTTTTAGTGCCAAATACCCAATCGATTGGCCAAGGGAGCAAATATTTCTCTAGTTTCTTAAGCTTTGGGACGGCGCTTATGTTCCGGCAGTGCTTGTAGCGTCCGCATATTATGCAAGCGATCTGCCATCTTTACAACTATAACGCGAATATCTTGGGCCATTGCCAAAAACATTCGTCGAAAGTTTTCTGCTTGACTTTCTGTTTTACTCTTAAAATTAATTTTGGAAAGCTTCGTAACTCCTTCAACTAAACGTCTTACCTCTTCTCCAAATCTTTCTTCTATTTCTTCAACTGTAACTTCTGTATCTTCAACTACATCATGTAAAAATCCAGCTGCTATCATAACAGGGCTACCTCCTAAATCCCTGAGTATTCCGGCAACAGCAACGGGATGACAAATGTATGGTTCCCCAGACTTACGAAGTTGTCCTTGATGTAGGTTGTAAGCAAATTTAAATGCGCGACTAATTAAATCTTTATCGGCATCATTTAGGTCATTTTCTATATTACGAACCGATTTTGAATGCAAACAATCTTCCAACCATACCGGAAGAGTGATATCAACCTTGAAGTCTACAATTGTACTGTTCATATTGGAATAAAGAGATAAAGTATTTAAGTGGGATGGACGACGCAAACGGCATTGCTGTCTTTGGGATGCTGCTTTCATTGCTAAGGACAAGTTTGCTAGTTTGAAAGGATTTTGTTCAAATAGCAATGTTTTTCTGATCAAATAAGTGTTCCGCATCATAATCGGGTAAAAAGGGTAATAACAAGGGGCACCTCAATTATTTACTTGAGGTGGTAAAGGCGAAAAATTTTTAAAGATTAGATTATTGTATGAGATAAAATTCTTGACATTAATACTATCTCAACAAACATTACTTTATGTCTCTCAACAAACAGAAATATCGCGCATTTAAAACGAAGTTGCAGCAATTGCGTGATGATATCTCCTCCAATCTAACGAATGCCCATCAACTCCGCCAGTCTATGAAATCTTTGCAAACTTATTTTTGTACCGAGATTGTACCTTTGGCTACTCAGTATCCTAGGGAACAATCTTACCAGACTGAAGTGAGCAAACAGTTAAGGCTACTGCAAATAGATGCCATGTTTTTTCAAGGAGCGCGGCAATCTGACACGGCTATTGGCAGAGCAAATGCCCTAACCGAACGATTAACAACCCTGATTGGATACTGCGATGCCATTCTCAAGATGGGTAAAGTTGCAGATGACGGGCATTCTTAAAAGTTTTTTTTAAAGAAAAAACCTTTAAGGGAACCCTTGACGAATGAAAAATTAAAAAGTAAATATTAATCAATTAAATCAACTAATAAGAGTATTATATTACACATATATTTTCCTTTCTAAAAAGAAAAACCATTGTAAAAGTTTGGTATTGGCTAAATATAATTTCAGCACTTGTACTCGTAGAGTGGTGTTAAGCTTTCAAGTTGATATTAACATTTTTCCCGGATATTTTGGCAAATAGGTCTTATTTACATGAAAGATTTTTGCTGTATTTCCGATTAATATCTTGTCCACTGGTTATTTCTACTGGATTAGACCAAAATAGAGTCGTTGAAAATCATTTTTTTTTTTTTTAATTGTTGGAGAATATTGTTAAGTAGTCTATTTAAACGGGTACGATATTTTTACTTTTAAAACACAAGTGTAATTGATAATACTAGTTGGGGATTTACAGACTTTACACGAGTAATCTACAAAGCTTTATAAAACGAATCTGGTAAAGTATAAAAAATTTGATTTGAAAAACGAATCATTTATAACTGATAGGACTAATAACGAATTATGAGTGATGTCTTATTCTCGATTGAAAATCTGCGGGTAGGGTATGCAACGAGCAGCACGGAGGAGGAGAAATGGGCTGTAAATGATGTTTCTTTTGTCTTGCAACCGGGTGAGAGAATGGGATTGGTAGGAGAGTCTGGTTGTGGTAAATCGACTTTGGGACGTGCAGCGATGCGTTTATTACCGCAGTCTACACGCATCGAAGGGCGGGTAATGTTTCAAGGGCGATCTGTATTTGATATGACCTCGGAGGAATTGCGTAAATTTAGGGGAGAAGCGGTAGCATTAATCTTTCAAGATCCGATGACGCGCTTAGATCCTTTAATGACTATCGGTAACCACTGTATAGAAACTCTCAAAGCACACTCACCTCAATTATCTAATTTACAGGCAAAAGAAAAGGCGATCGCCACTTTAGCGAAAGTAAATATTCCTGCCGAAAGATGGAGTCAATATCCTCATGAATTTAGCGGTGGAATGCGTCAGCGGGTGGCAATTGCTTTGGCTTTATTATTAAATCCCAAATTAATCGTTGCTGATGAACCCACCACCAGTTTAGATGTCACCGTTTCTGCTCAAATTTTACAGGAATTAACGCGATTATGCGCCGAAGAAAACATGGGATTGTTGTTGATATCCCATGATTTAGCAATGGTTGCTGAATATTGCGATCGCATTGGGGTAATGTACCAAGGAAAGATGGTAGAAACGGGTTTATCCTCGGAAGTATTTCAAAATCCGCAACACGAATATACTCGATCGCTCCTGCAAGCAGCATTGCACATACAAACATTTTCGACGGATGAAGAAGCAGATATAAAAGAGGAATTATCAAACAGTCTCAATAAAAACCCATCTAATGTAACGCCGTTGCTTAGCATTCAAAAATTAAAGCAACATTATACTATCGAACCCAACTTTATCGAACGAATATTCAAAGGACAAGGACAAACTATTAAAGCAGTAGACGGGATCGACTTAGAACTATATTCAGGAGAAATTTTAGGATTAGTTGGGGAATCGGGTTGTGGAAAAAGCACCTTATCGCGGACAATATTGCAATTAATTCGTCCCACCGACGGTAAAGTTGAATTTAACGGTAAAGAATTAACCAGTTTGTCGCGTCAACAAGTACGTTCCCAAAGGCGACAAATGCAGATGATTTTTCAAGATCCCCATGCTTGCTTAAATCCTACCATGACGGTAGGACAAAACATTGCCGATCCCTTAATCATCCATAATATAGCCGATGCAGGAGCCGCAAAGGAGCAAGTATTGTGGATGCTCGATAAAGTTGGTTTAGCACCATCAGAAATGTACTATCAACGTTATCCTTCTGACTTATCCGGAGGGCAACAACAAAGAGTTGCGATCGCGCGTGCTTTGATAACTCGCCCTAAACTAGTAATTTGCGACGAGCCTGTGAGTATGTTGGATGCGAGCGTGCAATCGCAAGTATTGGATTTGATGTTGGAATTAAAAGCAGAATTTGAGTTGACTTATTTATTTATCACCCACGACTTATGGTTAGCACGGTTTTTATGTGACAGAATCGCCGTAATGAACGGTGGGAAAATTGTCGAGCTTGGCGCTACAAAAGAAATTTTCAGCAATCCCCAGCATGCTTATACTAAAACTTTGCTTGCTGCTGCACCATTGTTGGCGAGAGCTTAAGAAGAGTTAGGAGTTAGGAGTTAGGAGTTAGGAGTTTATCTATTTCCCACTCCTTATTCTCAAATGAGTTAATAGATTATCGTTCTTCAGTACTGATTATAGATAACTATAGATCCTGAGAACCGTAAAGTTCAATAAATCTTTGACTCAAACGTAGGAAATGGCGATCGTGAACTTTACGTCTTATTTTTCTAAAAAATTCTGGGTGTTTTTGAGATAGCTTGAGTAAATATACTTTATCCTCCCAAACTACAATGGGAGTTATGATTTGAAAAAGAATAAATTTACATATTTTAGGTATCGGCAAGTTTGAATAAAAATCAATAAGTAACTTACATTTATTTTGCTCTATTGGATGAACATGGAAGACAATAGACGTGTAATATTTTTCTGATGGAATATATAGCTAAGTTGTATAAGGAACATGTAAAATTATTAGAGAAGTAAAGGCTGGTCTTCTCAACATATCTATATACCTGTTGAGCAAATTTAGAATCGGTATATATTTGATAATTTTCTGAATATCTGTAATCAAGCCAGGTATCTGATCCATTACTGAAGTAAAAGTCAGTATTCCTCCCCGTTCAGTTTCTTTATACTCTGTAACTTCTGTAACTTTTATCCCATTTTGAGTAATTTTATGGACGTGATTAAGATGTAAGGGATTAAGGGTATGGAACATATTTGTCCAATAAGAACCGGGTAAAATATATTCCTTACTGAGAAAGTGTTCTTGACTAACTATATATTTCTGCTTTGACTCAGACTTTAAACTATGAGTATTACAGCAGTTTCCTTGTAATGCGATCGCATCATCGTTATTGTCTAAATATTCCGGTCTCAAAAATAACCAGCTTATAAATAAAACTGAAGCTGTAAATAACTGTATAATTTCAGTTGCAGACCAGTAACCATCAGTCAATGCAGAAAAACTGATGTCGATAATACCAAATAGCCAAAATGGAATACCAAAAAGCCAAATACCGCTTTTG
The DNA here is from genome assembly GCA_050042755.1 of Rivularia sp. (in: cyanobacteria). Lineage (GTDB taxonomy): Bacteria > Cyanobacteriota > Cyanobacteriia > Cyanobacteriales > Nostocaceae > Rivularia. The sequence goes on along the minus strand of JBHJJJ010000301.1, from coordinate 4,178 downwards.
AATCTACTGACAAAAATAGCAACTTCTTCCGCTTTGTTACTCTTTTGATTACCAACTAAGTCTGTTATTGTAATATTATCTTGCATAGGATATTACCATCATCTTGGTATAGCAAAAACTACCTCTAAACCATTTACATCGGTAGAGGCTTTGATTAGATAAATGCAGTTTTACTCAATAGGTTTATACTGCTTGTAAGAGAAAAGTATGATGCACCAATCAAATTAGCTGAAACTATTTTTTACGCCCTCGTAAAGGACATAAATGCGTTTAAAACATCTAGATAGACCTTGGAATTGAATTAATTTTCCTTAATCTGCGAGTAAAAATACAGGATATCAGGATACATATATATATTTTAGTAAAAATCTATTGCCTTTTACGTCTTTTTAATCATTTATGTGCATAGTCTGACAATTATCAGTGAACAGTGAACAGTGAACAGTGAACAGTGAACAGTGAGTAGTTACCCAAGCTGGAATACTCACATTTTGACGTTTGAATGTATACTCAGTTTTGATAAATACCCAGCACAAGCGGAGTTTGCCCCATCACACTCAACCTACATTCTAATTACTGCTCACTGCTCACTGCTCACTGCTCACTGCTTACTATCTAGATGTCTGCATCGCTAACTGCATTAAACCGGGGAAGAATTTATAAGCTGCTGACATAATCGAACCCGAACCGACTACGATTTCATCTTTTTGATATTTGACTGCATCCCAAATTGCATTCGCGACATCTTCGGGTTTGCTAGCTGCTGGGGATTCTAAAAGACTACTCATAGAATTGCGACGTTTTTCAGCTTCTTGTTGGTTACTCCCGCGAAACTGCGCTCTTTCCATAAAGTCGCTGTTGGTAGCACTCGGATGTACTGCACTCACATGAATGCCTTTAGGTTTCAACTCCAATCGCAAAGTTTCTGTTAAACCTGTAACGGCGTACTTACTGGCACAATAAACTGTCATTTCTGGTAAAGGAAATTTACCACCCATAGAACCTACATTGACAATTGTTCCCGCACCACGCTGTAAAAAATGGGGTAAAAGTGCATGAATTGTGTGAATATATCCCCAGACATTCACATCCATCACTCGATGCCAGTCACTTAAGGAGGTGTTTTCAATTGGCCCTGTCATACAAATCCCAGCATTGTTTATTAAAACATCAATGCTGCCAAAATTTTCTAAAGCCTTTGATATTAAAGCGTTTACTTCTGCTTCTTGACTAACATCGCACTTTACTGCCAGTACTTTTATTCCAATTTTACCTACTTCTGCTACAGTCGCTTCTAAAACTTCTGGCGATCGCGCACTTAAAACCAAATCGTATCCTTTGCGAGCAAATAAAAGTGCTGTTGCTTTACCAATTCCTTGGGAACCACCTGTAATAATTGCGCTAGGCATAATAAATTCTATCAGTTACTCTGTATCATTTCTTAACACTTTCGTAAAAAAAGCACAAATGATTATCCGCCATGGAACTGAAAATGATTTATCTGCGATTGTGGCGATATATAATGCCTCAATTCCCAGCCGTATGGCGACAGCAGATTTAGAACCCGTATCTGTAGCGAGTCGCGTCAATTGGTTTAAAAGGCGATCGCCAAAAAAACATCCAATTTGGGTAATAGAAATGGAAGGTGTAGTTGCAGGATGGTTGAGTTTCCAACCTTTTTATGGAAGACCAGCTTATCATGCAACTGCCGAAGTGAGTATTTATATAGCTTCAGTATATCATCGACGGGGTTTGGGAGAGCTAATGTTAGGGGAAGCGATTCGTCAAAGTCCTATTTTGGGTTTGAATACGTTAATTGGTTTTATTTTTGCTCATAATGAAGCGAGTTTGAAACTGTTTGAAAAATTTGGTTTTGAACGTTGGGGACATTTGCCGGGGATTGCGGATATTGATGGTGTAGAGCGTGACTTGGTGATTTTGGGGTTGAGGGTTGAGTAATGAGTAATGAGTAATAAGTAATAAGTAACGAGTAATGAGTAAAAGGAGTAATAGGTAATAATGGATAGGGAAATTAGGAATTTTTGTAAGAACGACCACGAAGAAAAATATCCGATAAAATCAGACATGGGAATTCATTGATATGAGAAACCGGCATTACAAATCAAATTACCAAATCATCTGTAAATCTAATACAAAACCGGGTAAAACATCCTCACCAGATAAATTATCGGTATTATCTAAAATTTCAACTTCCTTTCCAATTCTATAAATCTCAACTTGTCGGTTTTTACGATTAATCAACCAACCCAAACGTACCCCATTATTAATATATTCTTCCATCTTTTTCTGAGTTGTTTTCAAACTATCGCTTGGTGAAAGTAATTCAATTACAAAATCGGGAGCAAGGGGTAGGAATTTCGTTTTTTGTTCAGATGTTAATTCATTCCATCGTGATAATTTTACCCAAGCAGCATCGGGAGAGCGGTTGGCACTATTAGGAAGTTTAAAACCACCAGAGGAATCAAAGACAACTCCGAGCTTCTTTGTTTGATTCCAAATCCATAATTGAGCAGTTAATCCTGCATTACGATTGCTGCTTTCTCCTCCGACTGGTGGCATAATGATGATTTCCCCTGTTGAATTACGTTCAAATCTTAAGTTTTGATTTGCTTGACATAGCTGGTAAAATTGCTCTTCGGTTAAATCAATAATGGAGTTGAAATCTACTGTTAAAGCTTGCATAATAATTAAACAAATAATTTCTTGTAGGGTGTGTGACGGCTACGATAAATTATCAAGTGTAACGAAATAATTAGATTTTGCCGTCACGCACCACTTTTATCATACATAACGCAATATTTTAAATTTACCGTCACGAATCATTATCAACGATTTGGTGCTGTACTGTGCGATAAATTATTTGATTATCGTCGATACATTGTAGGGTGCTGTGACGGTTACGATAATTTCTCAAAGGTAACGAAATATTCTGAATATACCGTCACGCACCATTTTTGTCATATGTAACCCAATGTTTTAAATTTACCGTCACGAATCATTATCAACCAATTGGTGCGTGACGGCATCCGTATATTATTTCGTTATGGTTGATAATTGATTTTAGCCGTCACAGCACCCTACAAAATTCACTCAAACTCTTCATCTGCAATCAGCTTTGATATTTTGGGAACTTGATTTACTCCCCAATCTTCCGAATAAATTCCTTGTTTTACAAATCTATGAAAACTAGAAAATTTCCAAGATGCAGGAGAATTACACAAACCATGTTTGACAGGATTGTAATGAATATAATTGCAATGTGCTTGAAAATCCTCTTCATCACGAATTAAATGCTCCCAAAATCTCCTTTGCCATAAATTACTTTCTTGACGCTTTTTTCCTGACTCACTCATCGGATATTTTAAAGGAAGTTTATCTTCACAACGTTTCGTCACAAAAGTTTTTATCCATTTCCAACGAATTGAATAATTATCATCGCCATCCGGTAAAGTCCAAATACAATGTAAATGTTCCGGTAAAAGAATGAAAGCATCTATTTCAAAAGGATATTTTAGACGTACCCTCTCAATTGCTTTTCTTAATGTAGAGCGAGCAATTTCACTACATAACCAAGGATGACGATTGTATGTAACCAGGGTAAAAAAGTATGTACCACCCGTAATCCTAAATCTTCGATATTCAGGCATTTTTGTTAAAAAGTTATATTATTATTCATCAAAGATAACCGATGAATAATGATGATGGGTGAAAACTTGTAGGGTGCTGTACTGTGCGATAATTTATCATATATAACGAGATACTGTGAATATACCGTCACGCACCATTATTATCATAAAAAACGCAATATTTAACATTTACCGTCACACATCATTATCAAACATTTGGTGCGTGACGGTATTACGATAATTATTCGATTATGTCCGATAGGTTATCGCACAGTACAGCACCCTACGATAAACTATTAAACTACGTCAAGCTGACATCAAACCTCGCTTCGGTTTGGGAATAGTACGTTCATTATCTTGAGCAGTTTCAATCCACTCTTGCATAACTATTTCTACATTTTTTAATGCTTCTTGATAAGTTTCGCCGTCAGCAGCACAACCCGGTAATTCTGGTACTTCTGCAATAAATGCTTCGTCTTCTTGGCTCCAATAGAGGATTATTTCATAGCGAAGCGTCATTTTGTTCTCCTT
>JBHJJJ010000300.1:0-34885 GCA_050042755.1 Rivularia sp. (in: cyanobacteria) | reverse complement strand
ATTTTACCCCTTTTTCTATTCACTCTTTTTTTTTTTTTTTTTTGTTTTTTTTTTTTTTTTTTTTTCTTTGTTTTTTTTTTTCTTGGTTTTTTGTTTTTTTGGTGTTATGGGTTTATGGGGAGAGGTAAATTCTTAACTCTTTATCATACCGTTGTGCTTCATGCTCTATAGCCAAAAACGGTGAAACTTTGGGAGGTATTAAAGCGTCTTGTATTTAGGGCATTATTTGTAGTCAAATAGTGTTTCAAGAGGGAGCATCCCTGCGGGTGTAAATTTATTTTTTCGGTAGTGCGTTAACGCAGTGTGTCCGATAGGACATGCATCTTGCTCGCTCACTGGCACTAGGGAGCGAGACGCTCCCACTACAAATTTTATTTTTGCCTGCATTGGGATGCTCCGGTTTCAAGATATATATTACGTCTTAATGTAGTACTTAAGATAATTAAAGTACAACCCAAAATTATCACTAATTATCACTCCTACCCTGCTATGAGATACAACTACCGATTGCCTAAACTTGAAATGCGTCGCCTGGGGTTGGCTTTAATGCTGCCGGTAGCACTGTGTGGCGCGGTAGTCTTACCTACTCAGTTACAAACTGCCACAGCCCAAACTGCGGAAAATAATGGTCCTCTTAGTATCCGAGCGGATGTACAAGAATACAATTCTAATACTGAGGTAGTCACCGCACGGGGTAACGTACAACTTTCATATCCCTCTCGTCAAATTAAAGCAACAGCAGCCCAAGCACAATTTTTTAATCGGGAACGTAGAATTATTCTGAGTGGTGGAGTGTACATTTTACAAAATGGTACAAATAGCATTCGGGGAGAGACAGTTACTTATTTAATTGATGAAGGTCGATTTGTTGCCATGCCTAAAAGCGGCAGTCAGGTAGAGTCTATATATGTTGTAGATGATACCCCTAATGCTTCATCTAATAGAGCGCCTTCAACACCAAGCTTAAGACGTTCTAATTAGCAAGGATCAATTACCACAAAAGTCGTGAAAATTGCTTTAGAGAACATTCACAAATCCTACGGTAAGCGAACTATCGTTAATCGCGTTAATCTTTCCGTTGCTCAAGGTGAAATCGTCGGTTTACTGGGACCAAATGGTGCTGGTAAAACGACGACATTTTATATTACCACTGGTTTAGAAAAACCAGATCGAGGAGCGGTTTGGTTAGACAACCGTAATATTACTGCTGTCCCTATGCATGGAAGGGCACGTCTAGGCGTTGGTTATTTAGCCCAAGAAGCAAGTGTTTTTCGTCAATTAAGCGTTGAGGAAAATATTCTTTTGGTATTTGAACAAACCAAAGTACCTCGTAGAGAATGGGCTAGGCGCGTCGAGCAACTGTTGCGCGAATTCCGTTTGGAAAAAGTAGCAAACAGCAAAGGAGTTCAACTTTCCGGAGGGGAAAGGAGGAGAACTGAATTAGCTCGGGCTTTAGCATCTGGAAGAGAAGGACCAAAATTTTTATTATTAGATGAACACTTTGCTGGAGTCGATCCCATCGCAGTGTCCGAAATTCAAGAAATGGTCGCAGAACTTCGCGAGCGCAATATGGGCATACTAATTACAGATCATAACGTGCGTGAAACTCTTAACATTACCGATCGTGGTTATATCATGCGCGAAGGACAAATATTAGCCTCCGGTTCCACCGATGAACTTTACAATAACCCCCTTGTAAGGCAATACTACCTAGGTGATAATTTCCAGGTTTAGTCTGTGAGATCCCAAAGAAGGGGAAGATGGGGAATAAGTTTTTAACTCCTAACTCCTAATTCCGGCTCTCCTAACTGATAACTGTTAACTGATTAACAATGGCTAAATATAAATCTTCCCAGAGTTTTTCGCTATTACCGATGTCAATCATGGATCGCTATCTTACTAGCGAAATGATTCCGCCATTTTTATTTGGTATTGCTGCTTTTTCTTCCTTAGGAATATCGATTGGTGCAGTTTTTGAATTAGTACGTAGAGTTGTTGAATCTGGGCTGCCTATAGGAATTGCTGCTAAAGTTTTTATTTTAAATTTTCCAGAGTTTATTGTTTTAGCTTTCCCTATGTCTACGCTATTAGCTACTTTGATGACTTACAGTCGCCTTTCTTCTCAAAGCGAGTTGACTGCCTTACGTAGCTGTGGAGTTAGCGTTTATCGTATGGTTGCTACAGCAGTATGTTTAAGCTTTTTGGTTACGGGATTAACATTTGTCTTTAACGAGCAAATTGCACCGGCTGCAAAGTATCAAGCAACTTTGACTATGCGAAAAGCTCTAGAAACTGAACAACCTTCTTTCAAAAGAGAAAATATTATTTATCCCGAATATAAGAAAATCGAGCAAGAAGATGGTAGTAAAGAAAAGGTTTTAACAAGGCTATTTTATGCCGATCAATTTGATGGCAAAACTATGAAAGGTCTAACAATTATAGACCGTTCTCAACAAGGTTTAAGTCAAATTGTTCAGGCAGAATCGGGAGAATGGAATATATCAGATAATGTTTGGGATTTTTACAATGGTACTATTTATATAGTAGCTCCAGATCGTTCTTATCGTAATATTGTACGCTTCGAGCGTCAACAGTTAAAACTGCCCCGTACTGCATTAGATTTAGCCGAAAGAAGTCGCGATTACGGCGAAATGAATATTGTCCAAGCTTTGGAACAATTAGAAGTAGAAAAGCTTCGCGGCGATGACCAAAAAATTCGTAAACTCAGAGTTAGATTTCAGCAAAAATTTGCTCTACCATTTGTTTGCGTAGTTTTTGGTTTAGTTGGTGCCACAATGGGAAGTATACCGGGAAGAACTGGTTCTGCAAAAAGTTTTGGAATTAGTATATTAATTATTTTTGGTTATTATTTATTCAGCAATATTACTGGTGGATTAGGACAAGCCGGTGTTTTTTCACCATTTCTTGGCGCTTGGTTACCTAACTTTTTAGGATTCGCAATTGGTTTATTTTTGCTAGCACGGGTTGCCAGACGTTAAGATTTATGAATCAAAATAGTTAACATCAGTGTAAAACTTTTTACTTTAGTTATAAAATTTACAATAATCTACATAGAAATTATGACGTAGGGACTTCTTAAACGTTAGGATGAGAGGATAATCTCAAGTTGAGTTTCTCATGTCACAACATCGTTATACTCCGGCTCGTTTGCGCTACCTTGGAGCAAGGTTATCGATTTTAGCTCGTCCAAGTTTTTTGATTGGGATGGTTTTTTTATCTGCTGTAGGATTGGTAATCAAAGAATATTGGACTAATCCTAATTTTCTCAAACTTTCTGATAATCAAGAGGTATCTCCACCGGTACCATCATCCAACTATCAAGAGTTGCTATCAGAAGAAGATAAAGCTATTGCAGCGGATATAGGTAATTTATCAGTACTTAATTACGAACAAAAACAAGCAAAGACATCTACAGATACAAGTCTTGATAATATTAGAAAACAAAAAGAAAAACAATTAAAAAATATATTAGATTTAGCAAAAAAAAATCAGCAATCAAATCAATTTACATCGGATAGAAAATTAGAAAGGGCTAACACCTCATCAATATCTCCAGAAAATCCTTTTTTAAAGCAAGCTGAAAACGTATTAAAATTAAATATAAATACCAACGAGAAAGGCTCGATGGTTAATAATCTATCTCCATTCCCTTCTAGCGTACAAACACCTCACGCTTCATTTAATTCAGGTTTAACAAATACTAATTTAGGCAATAAAACTTCAAATACTATCCCTGAAAATCCCTTAAAAGCAGCACTCAGCGAATTAAAGAACCAAAGTCAAAAAGATACAGTTTCACCAGAGATAAACCCTTTTGGAAAATTATCACCAACTGAGAAGGATTTATCTGTTAATCAAAAATTGCCTCTAAATCAGATTAATCCCCTTGTTGATACTCAGATTTTAAATGAACCTTCTTTACAGAATCAACCGTATACGAATAATAACAACCAACAGAATTTAAATAATCGACTACAAAATCCCTATAGCAACTTCAACAGTAATCAAATACCTACAACGAATTACAACCAACAGAATTTAAATAATCGGGTACAAAATCCCTATAGCAACTTCAATAGTAATCAAATACCTACAACGAATTACAACCAACAGAATTTAAATAATCGAGTACAAAATCCCTATAGCAACTTCAACAACACTCGAATAACGGGTAATAGATATAGTCCCCAAATACAAACAAGAATTAATAATATCTACAATAGAATTAACAATAGAAATAACCCAAATGTAGTTAATTCTAATACTTTCAATTCACCAATCAATAGCATAAATACAGGTATTGTACAACCTAACGTACAGCAGTTGAATTCCCCATATTCTACCCAAAATCCCACACAGTTTCCTAGTAACGGATATCGTTACTAAAGCATTTTTTTTAATAGGCATCTACCAACTTTATAGAATTATTCCTAACTCAGGGACTTTTTCAACTCCTCCATACAACTTCAGAACCTTGTCCCCAAAAGCCATCATACTTGGTAATGTGGACATCTCCTAAGACCTTAGTTTGACAAGCTAAACGGCGATTGTTCCCAGGAGAATGAGGAGGAAGCCCCAACCTAGTTTTTTCCTTCCAATTAGGCTCCGATACTTCTCCAACGATAGCGATCGCGCAAGTACCGCAACTACCGATGCTCCTACAGTTTATAATTTTGGAATTACCATTATAAAGGTCAATATTGTTTTCTAATAAGACCTTACGCAGATTACTACCGGATTCACATTCAAAGGTTTTTCCCTGAGCGGTTACTTTTGGCATTGCTAATTCCTCACTCTATTAGCAATAATACACTCTATGATTGTTAATTAATAACCGCTTCCACTGCACGACGAACATATTCTTGCCACGATTCGGTTATCGGTGGAAATATCAACCCATAAAGCATCATCCCACTCATCACGTCAAATACAAAATTAGCTTCTAAATCTACTCTAACTTCCTTTCTCGCTTTCGCTCTTTCAATTACCACAGTAAAAGCTTCCTTTCTCGGTTGCAAATATTTTGTTGAATAAATCCGAGCAAATTCAGAGTTATTCGATGCACTGCTAATAATCATCGCTACAGCTTGTCTTCCCAAAGGGTTAAAGGTAATGCTGAAAGCATTTTCAATCAAAGCATCAATATCCCCCCAAATATTCCCCGTGTCTGGAATTATAATTTCTTCCCTAATGCTTTCAATCGCATCGGCGACTAATTCTTCTTTAGTGCCATATCGCCGGTAAATAGTCGTTTTTCCAACTTTAGCAGTTTGAGCGATCGCCTCAATGCTCATCCGCTCGTATCCCACTTCCCCAAGTAATTCCAATGCTGCTTTCAATATAGCTTGATGTGCTACAGCACTTCTAGGTCTTCCTTGTGGCTTTTTGTTGTCTTTACTCATAAATATTACTATAATTTACGAAACGGTATCGTATCGATATATTTGAGAATGAAGAAGTGTCTTAATTACGTGGATAAAAATAGTACTCAAACACTCCAGGAGGGATTGGATGAGTATTATGCAGTTAATTCTGATTTAACACATCCAAATACGCAACCATCTGATTTCAGTAAAATCCTATTAGCTCATGATGTCGGACATATTATATATGGTTGCGATACCGATATGTATGACGAATTAAAACTATTACCGTTGTCTTGGTGGACTAGTGAATGTACGTTTCAAGAATACCTGAAAATGCGAAAGAATCCGGCTGTTGATGTGATGTACGATGATTTAATTAAGCGTCATGGTGTAGTTTGGCTGTATTCATCAATTATTTTAGTTTTACCGCGACTGATTCCGAATTTGATTTTACTCTGGTTTAAAACTCGTAATCGTAAAAATAGAGTTCCATTTCTGGAATTTGAATCATTGCTCAATCGTTCGCTTTTAGATATCCGTCAAGAATTTGAACTGTTAGATTTGATAAAATGAATAATTATTGCAATCTATGACTGTGTTCACTCTCAATAAAAAATATTTATACTTAACGCTGATACTGTTTTTTATAGAGGTATTTATTGCTATCTTTATCAAAGATAGTTTTATCCGTCCTTTTGTCGGTGATATTTTAGTAATTATTCTAATTTATTGCTTTGTCAAAACTTTTTGGAATATCAATTCATCTATCGCCGCCTTATCAGTTTTTATCTTTGCTTGTACTATAGAAATTCTCCAATATTTCAATTTAGTAAATAAATTAGGATTACAAACTAATAAAATTGCGACTGTTATCTTAGGAAATACATTTGATTGGAAAGATATAATTGCTTATGCAGTAGGGGCGATCGCAGCTTTATTTTTAGAAGATATGATTAAAAAAAAATGAGCAGATAAATAGTGTTAGTACTCCTTTTTCGGGAGTATATTACCTATAACGTAAGAGTCCATGAAGTGAACTTTGCCCAGGTTAATTTTTACTACTCACTACTCACGAACTTCATTCTGCAATTTTGGGTTGATAAAGTAATAGGTTTTGTCGGTAATTTTAATCCCAATTTTTAAGATAATTCATGGCTAATTCAGGAGGTGTATCATTTTTGAGTGCAATCTTTTTATTAAATGTCGGATAAAGATTATTTAAGATGGATAAATCTTCAAAAAGTAAGGTATCGCGAAAATTATTCCCCATTTGAGGAAATTTAAGCAGTTTATGCCATAATGTATACTCAAAATTAAAATAGCCATCCAGACAAAATTTACTCTTCGTCGGTGATTCTGGATAACTGTAACCAAATGCGACAAAAAGTTGTCCTTTGGCAATTTCATTAGTGAGAACAAATAAACTTGGTAAAAATGTATGAAAACATTGAACCATTACATCATTAACGAATGGACTCATTTTATTTTTTTTTGCATCTTTATCTTTCCGTTTATATAGAAAAAGTTGCCAGGAAAGCTGATTCTCATTCTGGGTTAGATTCTCAATTTTTAATTCTTTTGTGAGCATTGAATCATAATGAGTGCCAGCAAAATGCTCCCCATCATGTGCATTCCATATCATTTGCAGAATATTACAATTAACCGATTCAGAGAAAGAATAAATATGGTTAAGTTCCTTCAGATGTAACTGAGAATTATACTTGGGTAGAAAAGCAATATTACTATAATCTGGAATAGGTAGTTTGGGTTCAATTGCTTCGGAAACTAATTTTCCATCCTTTTCTTGCCAATTAAGCCCGTAAGTCCAAATTAAACCGTTAACAACTTGTAAAGGTAAGACTTGTTGAATATCCTTACTGGAAATATTCCCTTCTACAATTACTTTACCATCTCCTAAAAATTGAACTTTATTACCGTGATAGGGACAAGCTAAACAACTTTTACCTTTAAAATCTAAAATGCGGCCACCTTTAGCTAGATTACCTCCAGCATGAGGACAGATATTATCTAAAGCGTTTAAATTACCTTCCTTATCCTTCCAGATTACATAATCATGACCCAGAAGAGTAATTAATTGGGGTTTATTGGTTTTAAAACTGTCATATCTCCCCAAACACCAAGGAGCACCTTTATACATTTGGGTTTGATTTTCAACTTTCATTATCGCTAATATTCTATAAGTTACTGTTCTAATAACGATTATTGAAAGTTTTACGAGTAACTAGCTTGTAAATTCTTCCGATTTTTGGATATTCTTGCTATTTGTTATATTCTTGCAAAAAGCTTTTAGGAGTAACACCTACGTGACGTTTAAAACATCGATGTAGATGACTTTGATCCACAAAACCTACTTGGGTTGCTATTTCAGCAATGGATAATTTACCTTGTTGGAGTAAGTATTTTGCTCGTTCGATGCGACAACGAATTACATATTGATAAGGAGTAATACCTGTAGTCTCCTTAAACAATCGTGAAAAATAATGGGAACTCATTTGCACTTCTGTTGCTAATTCCTTTAAGCTTAAGTCGCGGTGGAGATGAGCATCAATATAGTCAATTACTAGTTTTAATTTATATCTGGGTAATTTCCCCGATACATATTCAGAAGAATTTAGACGAGTAGTCGAATAATTCTCTAATAAATGAAGGATGAGCGTATTAACTAAACTCTCCGCATAAAGACGACTAGTTGTGCCATTTTTGAGTAAAGCCGATTTGAGTGCTATTCCAATTTGGTAAACTAGTGGATCGGGAGTTGCAAACTGGGGTAAAAGCTCAATGCACTCTGGTGAGACTACTTCGTAAATAGTCTGAGCAAAAACCCTAGGCTCAATGGCGATCGTTACAGCATATCCTTCCTTATACCATGCTGCTTGATGAGTTGTGTTAGCAGGGATAATAACAAAATCCCCTTGAACATTATGTTCTTGCATAAAACGCCCATCGATGATTCTTTCTGTTTCAACCGGTGATGGTATATCGGTCAAAATTCCAATACAATGCTGTTTAACAGAAGTTTTAGGCAATTCTATAGGAGGCTGGCGATCGTAAACTATAGCAAGTTCATCCCAGCCAACAGAGAAGCTAGAAACAAGAGGCATTCGATTAAAAATACGTTTATAAGCAACTCCAAATTCTTTAGTTAAATTTATTGAGAGAGGCTGCTCGTAATTGTGATGCATATTCAATATAATTATTGATATATTAAGAGACAAATTTAAATCTTATTACTTTATTTTAAGCTGTTACGCATCTAACTTGTATATTATTCTATTCAATAGTAAGACCTCAAACTTTCTCCAGTTTTGACTTTTGACTTGCGATCGATCGGTTGAAGCGCCTATTGTAGATCATTCGTGACAGGTTAAACAAATTGCATTTTTGTCATTCTATCGCCTTATTGTCTAATGTAGGCGTATTGTGCCTTTGTGCATGGTCTCGATTCGATTTTGTTGAAGAGGGCATATTAGGAACGCTAAACTTTTTCATCACTTAGTTTGGCATTATTATGCGAGCAAAAAATAAGTATAAAAAAATTAAATTATTTCATCTTTGATTGACAATATGAATACTGAATTTGAAGTTTTAAAAGTTTTTGATAATCAATAAATTACAGTACTTTTCCCGGTATAAGCAGTAATCCCCCAGTGAAGAAAATGTTGGTGTTGACAGCAAATCCCAAACATACCAAACAGTTACGGCTCGATGAGGAAGTACGGGATATTCAGGAAGGTTTGCAAAGGTCGTTAAACCGGGAAAAATTTGACCTGCGGTATGATTTGGCGGTACGTCCCCATGATATTCGTCGCGCTATTTTAGATTATCGACCCAATATTATCCTTTTTTCTGGGCATGCTTCGGGGGAAAATGGTTTATATTTTGAAGATGTCACGGGTATAGCATCCCATTGTAGTCTATGGGTTTATTTCATTTGTTGTCACACGCGTCCTTAAAAACTTTCTCATTTTTTCAATAATTTGTGGCGCATCTTCTTCTAAAGGGAAATGCCCAGTGTCAAAAATATGATAATCAATATCTCTAACGTCTTGTTGATAGGCAGCCGCACCTTGTTCAAGAAAGATCGGATCATTTCGACCCCAAACAATTAGCATTGGCGGTTGTGTGTCGCGTAAGTATTGCTGCCAATTCGCATAAAGCGGAATGTTGTTTGGATAATCGTAAAGCAACTCAAGATTCAGCGCAGTTACATGAGGCTCACTTATAATCGCATGATCCAAATGCCAACCGTCTGGGTTGAGGCCATCGGGATTGCGTGCGCCTGTGGTGTACAGCCATTTGATTCCGTCAAGACTCATGAAGCCCCCAATCTTTGCAGCTTCGTCCTCGGGTGTGCGTGTTTGACTTAAAGTCTGCTGACTAAGATCGCTAAGACCTTCTTCATACGCATTGCCATTCATGACGATGAAACCGGCGATATTTTCAGGGTGTTTGGTGGCAATACGAAAACCAACAGGCGCACCATAATCATGAATCGTCAGGAAATAATTACTGATTCCTTTTTGCTCCAAAAATTTTGCCATTGTCGCAGCAAGATTATCGAATGTGTAGGTGTACTCTTCTTTGCTTGGTTTTTCACTGTAGCCGAAACCTGGATAGTCCGGCGCAATCAGGTAGAATTCATCGCCAAGTGCAGAGAGAACCTCTCTATGATGATGGAAACCCGTGCAGTAAAACGATGGCCTGCTTTGATGGATCGCCAGCTTCGCGGTAGAAGACATTGATGCCATCAACATTCTCACTTCCGTAGCGAACCTGATTTGCATTATTTGCGGTATATGTTTTAGTCATTTTTATCTCTATTCTTAAAATTCAATGTGTGCGGCGAGCATTATTGGCTGCCGCACGCCTTATGTGGCTGTTATTCTGCTGATGCCATATCAGGGTTCCACGCCATTGGCACAAAAGGTTTATCAAGCTTGGGTTCAACGATAGGCGTGGTGTAATTGGAGAGCACTTTAAGACTCGTTCCAACAATCACCTCCAGAATCGTTTGCTTGGTATAACCAGCCGCAAGGAACGCCTCGACTTGCTCCTCAGTTGGTCTTCCATGTGTTTCATGAATAATAATCGCGAATGTGCGCAAGGCTTCGAGCTTAGAGTCATTTATGGGTGAACCGCTGCGTAATGCTTCAATCACACCATCATCTACCCTAAACTTTTTGGAAACTGCCGTATGGGCAGCCATGCAATAGGTGCAGCCATTCAAACGATTATTTGTCATCAGAATTATCTGGCGCTCGGTTTCACTAAGTTCAGTTTTGTTAAACAATCCCATCATCGTCAAATAACTCTCAACCAGCACTGGAGACTCAGCCATGCTTCCCATGAGATTCGTTATAAAGCCGAGTTTTTTCTTAGCAGCTTTTAGGATGGGTTTAGAAGCTTCCGGTGCGTTTTCAATTGTATATGTTGTAAAAGTTGTCATAGGTTTCTCCTTTGTTGGAAATAAAGTTGTTGTTGCCTTCTGGTTCTAACTATTGAATTCGCTGCAGGAGCTGAAAATTAAAAGGTAGCAAAGTTCTGTTCTAGACTTTTGGGCGAACTAAGGAAAAGCGGTCCTGTTTGTTGCGACATGGCATCCGGGAAAATTTCCTCAATGCCGTTCTCGATGTCTTCCAGAATTTTTTCAGCAACCACCAGAGCCGGTGTCAGTTCCATATCGTAGCCATCCGTCATGCGCGATGCCACTGGACCAGGGTAAACGCCATGTACCGAGATGTTGTCGGCCTTCAACTCACTACGTATCGACTGCGTCATCGAATGGACAGCAGCTTTCGACGCGGAATAACCACCTAAACTCGGCATGGCTGCGAGGCTAGCGATGCTCGCAACATTCACGATTGCGGCTGAACTTTCTTTCTTGAGTGCGGGTAGCATCGCCTTGGTAACTGCGAGTGTTCCAAAGAAATTGGTCTCGATGTCGTTACGTAGTTGCTCTTCAGTCTCCTGCAGCAAACTAAGGGCGCTAAGGATCCCCGCATTATTGATGAGGATATTTAGCGAGAGCACTGATTGTGAAAGCTGTTCAATTGTCGCCTTATCACCGAGGTCGAGATGAACGGGAATAACCCGTTCCCCAAACTCATCAAGCATTGAGCGGTTGTTCTCTGAACGATAAGTCGCGTAGACCTTCGCAGCTCCTTTTTCTAGTAACTTTTCGACTAAAGCGAGACCGATTCCACGATTGGCACCGGTAACAAGAATTTTGCTATCTAAGATTTTCATTGGTTCTTTCCTTTTTGTTGAGTGTTAGTGAATCATTGAGACATTGCGACTACTTGATGTCGCGAACAGCACTAAGTACATCTTCCGGATTAGCTCGAGTCATATAATCCACATCGACATGTGCGAAAGCGATCGTGCCAGCGGAGTCGGTCACAAACGTGGCTGGAATAGGAAGGTTAAAATTGCCTGCTCCGTTAAAATTCTGTAGGTCTCCACCCAAATTGGCGTAGATTTCGCGAAGTTCTTCAGTGAGCGTAAAGGCGAGTCCAATTTCCTTCGCGTAATCGGCGCCAACATCGGATAGCACCTCGAATTCAAGTTCGTTCTTTTCGACGGTTGACAATGAAGAATCCGGCAACTCAGGGGTGATTGCGACCAGTTGGGCTCCAGCTTCCTTGAGCTGAGGTAAAATCTGCTGATATGCACGCAGCTCCAAATTACAGTAAGGACACCAGCCACCACGGTAGAAAACCATCACAACAGGACCTGACTTGCGAAGCTCAGATAGGCTTCTCTGTTGTCCTAACTGGTTAGACAACACAAAATTTTTGAGTTCTTCACCGACTTGCGGAGCTTGGTTAGCCATCCCCGACTCCTCCAGAGCCTGTATCGACTCCTCGAATTTCTGTAACACGTCTTCAGGAATCTGAGATTTGATGTTCGTTTTGAGCTCTGAGAGTTGTTGTTTAAGTGACATAGTTTTCTCCTTTTTGGTTGAAAATAGATTTGCCTGCATGTCTAGAAAAATAAGTTTTCTGTCTTCTAGTTTTGGGCTCTGGACTTGAGCAAAATCCGCAGATCGTTAAAGTCAAACGCCAGGGAGATCGCATTGATAACCAATAGTGCCGTCAAGAATGCCTGATAAACTGCGGTGCCGTCCGGTCTGGCAAAAATCAGCATCAAAACGAGTGGTGTCCAGGGTAGTACATGCCCTGCTGCTGCCAGTTTGGAAAATCCGCCAGTAGCGATAACAATAGATACGGTGATGATCATTCCGCTCACCGCCAACGCCGCGATCGGAACACCACTAGGTTGGTTGAGAAACGCGAGGGTGGCCAAGTTTATTGGTCCAAGGATAAACATCATCCAGATTTGTACCCATTTAGGTAGATCGAAAAAAGATTGCCAAATGCTTGCTAACCTACCGGTTTGTTGTTGTAATGGTGACATGGTTTTCTCCTTTTTGGTTGAAAATAAAGTTGTTGTTGTCTTCTGGTTCTAATTATTTAGTTCGCTAAAAAAGCTGATAATCAAAAATTAGCAAAGTTCTGTTCCAGAATTTTTCCAGCAAATTCGCGGTGTTTAATATGCCTGCATTACTGATGAGTGCATCAATCCGGCAGCGGCTCTTTTGTAGGCCTCTTCCAGGACTTCAGAAATGGTGGGGTGGCTATGGACTAAGTGGGCAAGTGATTGGATTTTTGCACCCCGTGCGATCGCATTCGATACTTCATGAATCAAATCCGCCGCATGCAGACCCATAATATGACCACCCAGAATCTCACCGGTATCAACTCGGAAGATCAGCTTGACAACTCCGTCTGATTCACTTTCTGCTAGCGCCTTGGAATTAGCCTTAAAGTAGGAGCTCTCAGTAAATTGTTTCGGGTACTCCACTATTTCTCTGCTAGCGAAATTACTCCATGGCTATCAGAAGGCCGTTATCTAAGCCTGAGAGTTACCCCAGGCTTAAGTAACTTTTCCTCTTCTATACCCCGCTTATTCTTGTTTTCTATTGATTCAAAGAGGCAATGTAGGCCTGAACCTTCTGGTATTCCTCAGGGTGGTTTTGCTCAAGGTAACTCATATCAGTTGTATTAAATGAATCACCGTTTTCTTGCCCTTTAAGGATTTGCTCAAGTGAAGCAACAATATCTGCAACTAATGGTCTGTCACTAGCTCCACCCATATTCATCTCACTAGGAACGATTGCCCACTTATAAAGTATCTTCCCTTCAGAGTCTTCAATAATAACTCCGGGTTGAACCATTCCGTTTGGATATACCCCATCTACATCTTTGAGGTGGGATTCGGCTTTAGGCGTGATGAAAATCCCATATTTTTTGGCTTCAATATTTTCTTCATCAATTTGAATGTTAAAGTTGAGTCCAAGCTGTTTTTGAGATTGGTTACCTGCTTGAGAAGTAATTCCGATAACTTGCCCACCAAGCTCTTGAATTTTATCGAGAGCTTGATCGTTAAAGTCTTTTAAGTAGCCCGAACACCAGGGACACCAATCACCTCTAAAAAACACTTTTACGGTAAAGTTGTTACTCATCTTAATTCCTCCAATGCTGTTAATATGCTGTTTGTACGTTGTTTAATTTGCTATTTTTTCGAGTTTGTAGACTCACTATCTTGCTGTTGAAAGAGCGAGTTTATTGAGAACAGGGAATAAGTCACTAGGTTCTGGACGGCGAGTATAATCCGGATTTACCTCTGCGTAGGCAATTATTCTGTCAGTGTCGATAACGTACCTTGCAGGCATGGGCAGAGTCCATTTGTCATCGTTATGAATCTTGGGAAGATCAACCTGGAACATCTTAAAGAATTCAATAACGTAAGGCTGCAATGTCCAGCGCAAGCCAAAACGCTCTGCCAAGTCTCCACCTTGGTCTGTGAGGATTGGATAACTCAGATTGTTATCTCTTTGGGACTTGCGACTCCTTGAAGCTCCTTGCTGGGAAATCGCCAGAAGTGAAGCACCTCGGGAACGAATGTCGTCAGCAACTTCTTCTAATGCTTGTAGATCAAAATTACAGTAGGGGCACCAGACACCACGATAAAAAGTCAGTACCAAGGGACCTTTGGTAAGCAAGTCTCTCGAAGAGACCAAGTTGCCGTCTGAATCGTATAACGTAAATTCGGGCGCTCGGTCACCTGCTTTGAGGGCACGCTCGGCATTTCCATTGTCGATCAATTCACGGGTGGAACGATGAAAGGCTTCCACTGCAGCGGCAGGAGCCTTGTTGGCTTCAAAGTCTGCCTTAAAAGCGTCGAGTTTTTCTTGAAGAGACATAATTTTACTCCTATTTTGTGGTTTTTCATTGGCATGAGAATTACATCAGGGTTCACCCAAAGACTGGTAATGCTTTCAGGCTTTCGTGAACTGTTCCATCTGCTTACTATTCAGTATTGCTCATTTGTTTATTAATTGGTAGAGTCAATATATCTCTAATAGTTATTTGAAAAACAAATGAGTGACCGGATCTCAACTTTGCGCTTATTTTGCCGTGTTGCCAGAACCGGCAGCTTTACGGCTGCGGGCAAAGAAGTTGACTTGTCCCAGCCCTCTGTTTCTAGAATCATCTCGAAGCTGGAAAAGGAGCTTGGGGCGGCGCTATTTGTCAGAAGTACCCATGCGGTGAAATTGACAGAGGCCGGGGCGGATTATCTTGCGAGAATTGACCCAATTCTGTCTGCTTTGGAAGAAGCTAACCATCTAGTTCGTAGCGATGGAAAGTTGCAGGGGAGGTTGAGAGTCGGTGTTGCCACGACCTTAGCAGTACGCGAAATCATTCCTCGCCTTCCCGATTTCCTGGCTCAACATCCAGGTTTGCAAGTCGATCTCGTGCTAACTGATGCACGCCAAAATTTGATTGAGGAGGCTATTGATGTTGCACTACGTTTCGGTCCGCTCAGCGATTCAACTATGGTCGCGCGGCGGCTAGCTGTAACACCGCGGCTGATAGCTGCTTCTCCCGCATATTTGGCGAAGGCAGGAACGCCACAAATTCCTACAGACCTTGCAGGACATCAAGTGATTATTGGACCTTCGAGTATGGGGTATACCGGCTGGAGTTTTAAAAAAGACGGCAAAACTTTGTCCGTAAGAGTTGAAGGTCAGCTCATGGTGACCGTTAATGAGGCATCAACGGCTGCTGCTTTGGCTGGAATGGGGATTATCTCCACGGCTTATTTGGCGTGTAGGGCAGAACTCGAAAGGGGTGAACTCGTTCAAATTCTTGCAGATTGGGAAATCGGCACTGTCGAAGTCAATGCTTTGCTTGCTGGAGGGAGAAGTGCAAAGCCTTCAGCTCACGCTTTTGCAGATTATCTCGTAGCATCGTTCCGCGATAGCGCTTCAATATAGATGAGATTGAATAGTTATTGAGACTTATGCAAGAAGTCTAATAATAATCGCTATAAGAACGAATAGAGGCAAGCTATGCTTGCCTTTATTCCCTACCCATTTTAATGATTATCATTTTTATGAATTTTTATTTATATCAAGAAGGCTTATTGACCGAAATATTTTAGATTTTACCCAACAGGATTTTGGATTGAATATTGATTGGTTGAGGGGCCCCTAGTTTTAACTATGGAAAAATCTAAAATCGTTAATCCAAAATCCAAGGGGCCCCTAAATTTATTTATGGGGACAATCCTGCGGATGTCCTATCGGACACGCTGAGCGCAGAGCGCACGCTACGCGAACGCGAACACAAATCCAAAATCCAAAATTGTTTGACAAAATACATTCGTTCTTAACCTGTCACGAATGATTGTAGATTGATAATTTCCGAATAGTACTCGAACAAGCTAAAATTGCTAGGTAAGTGGGAGAGGGGGAGAGAGGGAAGAGGGGGGAGAAAAAACTTTTTGTTTTTACGATACACCCCGCATAGTTGACTTACCAGACTACTAGTAAATCTAGATATTTTTCTATTGCCTCGCCGATAAATTTACGAAAGATTCTCTACCTCGTAGATTCTCTTATATCGGGATGGGTTAATAGCTAGAAATGCTTTTAAGCAAAGTTTTTCCAAGTCATGGTAATTAGCGATCGCAAAAAATAAAATATTTCGGCTCATTTGCGCCATATACCATTCGATCCGATTTACACAAATTATTCTACGAAGAAGTAATTTTCATCCGTAACTCTAATATATCTTTATACCTACATAATTTACTATTTATCGTAGCTTCGTAGAAAAATGGTATGAGCTTAATTTACTTATTTATAAAGGAAAATATACATAATCTTGATAAAATGGTTATAAAAGAAGTACTTGCATGTTGTTATAATCACTGATATTGTTTACTGCATGTGGTAATATTTTTATCTTTATTTTTGGTCGATGAAAAATTTTTGTCGATAGGCTTTGAATCCAACTTCTTCCTTTATAGTCAGCTTCTGGAGATTTTTAATTTTGAGCAATATAGGTAGGTGAGTAATTTAGAGGAAATTTAGAGGGCTGACGGGTGGCCATGACTCTGCGGAGGGTGGAGGTTTCAAAGTTCTGCGATCGCTTTATCGTACAGTCGCGAGCAGCAACCCGAATTGTTTCGTCGTTCCTACATTTAGCTAAGAAAGCATAGTCCGGTTAATTATGCTTATTTAATTATGGAAAAAACTAGCCGATTAAATTATAAAATCAATCTCATGTAAAACCTAGTAATTAAAGACCTACATTGCCAATAAAATACAACAAGAACAATTGAGATTGCGGCAATATCTCGATTAGATTTGGCATTTTTCATTTCATTTAACGTTCATCAATCAACTATTTTTCATTTACCAAAGACATGAATCAAAATACTATCAAAATAATGACCTTGGGAGATTCGATTACCCAAGCTGAAAATGGACAGGATTCCTATAGAAAACCACTATGGGAACAGTTAACTGGAGCTGGATATAACGTTGATTTTGTCGGCTCTGAAAATAGAAATAAAGATAATAATAATTTTGAAGATAGTAATTTCGATCCCGATCATGAAGGTCATTGGGGATGGCGAATAGATGAGATTATAAATGGTAGAGGTGGAGAAGGTAATTTATCAAATTGGTTAACTGGTTATACACCAGATGTGGCTTTAATTCATCTTGGTACTAATGATGCAATTCAAAGTAATTCTGCCGTAAGCTCTGTTGAGGAACTGAATCAAGTCATAGATATCCTCAGACAAGATAATCCCAACGTGACGATTTTTCTCACACAACTTATTCCCTCTACTAATACAGGTTTCAACAGTAGAATAGAGGAATTAAATAACCTCATTCCTGGAATAGTTGCAGATAAAAATCAAAGCAATTCTCCTGTTATTTTAGTAGACCAAAATTCTGGATTTAATGCATATAAAGATACTTATGATGGGGTGCATCCGAACGATAATGGTGAAGCCAAAATGGCTCAAAAATGGTTTGATGCTCTGAAAAACTATTTTGATACTGTTGATATTAATCCTCAAGATAATAATTCTGAGGCTATAGATGACAGTGCAACGACTTTAAAAGATACCTCAGTTAATATTGACGTTCTTGGTAACGATAACATTGCCATTGGCAAAGAGATTAACCTTAATATTCCTAGCTTTAGCAATAACGGAACCATTTCAATAAATAATAATGGAACCCCGGGAGATGCTACTGATGACTTTGCAGTATATACCCCTAATTCAGGTTTTACCGGACAAGATAGTTTTAGCTATTCTATAGATGACGGTAATGGACTAACTGACACAGCATTTGTCAGCATAACAGTTACAGAACCTCCTGCTACTTCTAATTCCAGGGTAAATGCAGGATTGCTGGCTCTGTACAACTTTAATGAAGGTAGTGGTAGCACAGTTTTTGATGTATCTGGAGTTGGTACAGCCTTAAATCTAGAAATAAATAATACAACCCAAAACAGTTGGGGAAATGGAGTACTCAGCCTTAATTCCCCTACTTTAATTGCTTCAGTTCAAACAGCTGATAAACTAATTAACGGTATCACTGCAACTCAAGAAATTACCATGGAAGCTTGGTTAACCCCAAGTAATAGAAGTCAAAATGGGCCAGCTAGAATTGCCACTCTTTCAAGTAATACCTCAAGCCGTAACTTTACCCTAGGCCAAGCTGGAGATGATTATAATGTGCGTTTGCGTACTACTACCACTGGAAACAATGGGGTAGGAGCTAGTGTTTCTTCTGAGGGAGGATTGTTAAATACAGAACTTACTCATGTTGTCTACACTCGTGAAGCCGATGGAGATGCTTTCCTCTACATTGATAATCAGTTAGTTGCCAGCGAAACCATTGGTGGAGATTTTTCAAACTGGGATGACACTTATCGTTTTGGTTTAGGTAATGAATTCAATGGCGATCGCTCTTGGTTAGGAACTTTAGATCTATTTGCTGTATATAATCAAGCCTTTGATGCGAGCGAAGTACAACAGAATTTCTTCGCGGGTTCTGATTTGTAATATCATTTCCGGTTAAACACTTATCATGAGTAAGAAGTAAGAAGTTAGGAGTTAGGAGTTAGGAGTTAGGAGTTACATATAACAAGTAATTAGCCGGACTTGATATAATTCTGAGAAAAATGCATTTTGGTCTAATTAGGCACTCATGTAAGAATTCTACAAAGAAGGATTTTTGGAAGGGAGCATGAATTCTATCTCCGAAAATAAAAAGACGTTGCAATGCAACATCTCTACATTATTATTCTGGCGTTGCTGAAAATAAATATGAATTAAATTTTATGGATCGCCGAAAGCTATGTAGAGACGTTACAATATAACGTCTCAAAATCTAAATTCATACCGGAATTCAGCAACGCCATTATTCTTTATTCCGCTTTCTAAAAATTAGACAATGTTGGACATCGACTTTTTTTAGTTCCTGCTTCATCAAAGAGAGTCGGCTCTTGCTTCTCCACAGGCATAACGTCGGGTTCAGCTAACCCTAGTTCATATAGTCTATCACGGTTAGACGGTTTCAGTCGATAATAAAATACATTTGTCCTACTTATTGCACTCGATTAATCTTAGACATTAGAGAGTAATATCAAATTTTATGTCTAATTATGTCGATTATTGTCTAATTATACGGATTCAGTTTACAGCCCCATGCCCAATTCCCAATTCCCAATTCCCCATGCCCAATTCCTTATTTCTTAGTCACAAAATTGGCAAAACTCAACTCATTAACACGATTCCAGTTATAAAGTTTCTCTCTAAAACCTTTCCATTGTTCGTAAACTTTTTTAAAGGTTGGATCTTTGGCACTATCTTCTAATTCTTCAACGGTAGCTTTTTGTGCTGCTTGCAAAATGTCGTCACTGTAAGCAACTAACTTAGTACCACCACTAGTTAATTTAGTTAATGCTTCTCCATTCAAAGCTTCATATCTTGCCAACATGTCCATATTGGCTTCATAAGCCGCAGTTTGAAAGATTTGCTTGTATTCTTCCGGTAACTTTTCCCAAGCACCACGGTTAACTAAAACATCTAAAGTTGAACCGGGTTCCCACCAACCGGGATAATAATAAAATGGTGCAGCTCTATTTAAACCTAGTTTCTCATCATCATAAGGTCCAATCCATTCTGCTGCATCAATTGCACCCCTTTCCAAGGCTAAATAAATCTCTCCTCCTGGCAATACTTGCACGTTAACTCCCAAACGCGCCATTACTTTTCCACCTAAACCGGGAATCCGCATTTTTAACCCTTTTAAATCAGCAACTGATTTAATCTCGCGTTTAAACCATCCTCCCATCTGGGTTCCACTATTACCAGCCGGGAAATAAATGATATTAAAATTATTATAAATTTCCTGTATTGCTTTTTGTCCCTCTCCGTGGTATAACCAAGCATTTTGTTGCTGTGGAGTTAAACCAAAAGGAATGGAAGTAGCAAAGGCCAAAGCGGGGCTTTTACCGATATAAAAGTAGCTCGCCGTATGTCCGCACTGTACCGCACCTGTTTGTACGGCATCAAGTACTTCCGTTGCACCGGCTAATTCACCAGCAGTTGAAGGAGTAATGATAAAACGCCCGTCAGTCATTTCTTTGACGCGCTTGGCAATGGTTTCCGGGCCACTGTAGATTATTAAAGACTGGGGCCAGCTAGTTGCCATTCTCCAGCGCACGTTAGGTAAACTACCAGCAGTAGTTCCACTATTACCACCACTGCTACAGGAAACAATAGTCGCAGTAGTTGCAGTTGCGATCGCTGTTTTTTTGATAATTTCTCGGCGTTTCATATGATTTCTGGTAAAAAAATGTTCCCAAAGTTATAGTTTTTGCATTCTAGAACAGATTCTCTGGGAAGATAAGCTATTTTTACACCGAAAACTATTGCGATAAGCCCTTCGGGCATGGGCAAGGCGATAAGCCCCTCACCTATGCGAAGAGCGATCGCACCAGAGTTGATTTTGAAGCTGAGATATTTAATAGTTTACAAGTACTATTTTTGCTGCGACCGTTTAGTATTTATGAACTTGTGACACCTAGGGTGTGGAATGTGGGATCTAAGTGTAAACCGAAAAATTTATAATAAAACACTTTTTTTTAATTGAATTTTCAAAAATTTTCCGAAAAATCATTGTAGAATTTTAGATAAATTATCCGGATAATAGTTAATAGATAATAAATACATTTTTTTTGAATCAAGGTTTGTAATTGCGCTTTAGCGCTATAAACTTTACTCTTAAAAAAAATAACTGCTGTATTTCTTTTCAGAACTTCCTCACAGCAGTGAAAATTGATAAAACAACTTAAATAAAATATGAACAAAGAAATCGCAAATATTCTTTTCATTGATTCCTCAGTTGAAAACTACGAATTTCTCATTAATGGAGTCATCAAAGATATTGAAACGATTGTTATTGATTTTGAGCGCAATGGAATAGAACAAATAACCGAGATACTCGCACAAAAAGGTAGATTGGAAACCCTTCATATTGTTTCTCATGGTTCACCTGGTTGTCTTTATTTGGGTAATAGCGAATTAAATATTAGTAATTTTGAATATTACAAACAACAATTAAATAATTGGTCTTGTCAAAATTTACTGATTTATGGTTGTAACGTTGCTCGTGGTGATGCTGGTGAAGAGTTTGTAGAGAAATTGCATGATTTTACTGGTGCGAATATTGCTGCTTCTAAAACTAAAACGGGTAATGCTGAACTTGGAGGGAATTGGGATTTAGAGGTTACTAAAGGTGATGTCGAAATTTCTCTACCTTTTAAGAGCAATACTTTAAAATCATTTAGTCAAGTGTTAAAAGCTAAGATACTAGTAACAGGTTTTACTGAGTCTGTATATTTTGATAAATTACCTTCATTGCCAGCGGAATTAACTATCAACCAAGCAACTGGTGCGATATATCTAGTAGATAGAAATTCACGAGGTACTCTTCGTAAAATTAGCTCTAGTAAAACTTTAACTACAGTTACGAAAGATTTTAGAACTAAAGATGGCTTCTATGCTCATATGGCTACCGATATTCATCACAGTAATGGATTTGTATATTCGGTATTAGGTAGAAGTAATGAGTTAGTTCAAATTGACACGATTACTGGTAAAACAACAGCTTTAACAACTTTTTCAAAATTTGGTTATCATACAGGATTAGATATCAAAGGTAATAAAGTCTATGTTACTGATGGTACGGGAAGTGCTAACGAGCTTCGTGAATATGATTTAACTACGGGTAAGTCTTCTGTTGTAGTTTCAAATATTCCTAGCGATGTATATGGTTTAGAATATGACCCAGTAAAGAATAAAGTTTACTTTGCAACAAAAGGTAATGGTTTTTATGAAGTCAATTTAGTTGATAAAACCTTTAATAAAATATCTACAGCAAAATCTAGAATTGGTAATTTTGCGATCGATCCATCTGGAAAATTTATTTACGTAAGACAAAGAGGTGAAATCCGCAGAATTTCCGTAGCTAATGGTTCCGAAACTACTTTTATGAAAGTAGGTGATGAGAGAGGAGATTTAGCTTTTGGTCCTTCGTCTTCGGGTAGTGGTAGAAGTCTTTATGTCGCATATGGTAGACAAATTCTGGAAGTTTCTGGTTTTACAGTTCCTGTTTCAAATCAACCTGTTATTTCAGATAATTTTGATTCGGGTAATGTTAATTCCAATTTATGGTTAGATATTCAAAACGGTTCGCCAGATAGTCTCCCTCCAGGAAATTCTGGAAAATCTCTCTACTTTAATGGTAGTTCCAAACGCTCTGCTACTACCGTCCAAATGGATGTTTCCAATACAAGTAAAAAAGAAGTCGGCAATAAAGTGATAAAAACATGAACAACTCCTGCCCTTTTACGTACCTTTGTTTAGAAACACCCTAGATAAGTATTTTTTGAAGCTCGCTTAGTCAAAACTATCAACTAATTCTTAAATACCACTCAGATAGAGCCTCTCCTATTTCATGTGGACAATCCTCTTGAATAAAATGGAGTCCCTTACCAACATTTAAAATTTCTGTATTTGAAAACGTTCTTCTTATTTTATCTACGTCTTCCTCCATAATAGCAGAGCCTGGTGTTGCATAGAGGCAAAGCTTTGGAATTTCACTAGAAACCAACCAATCTCTCCAGGATTCAAAAGCTATTCTGACTGGTGTTTTTTCATCTGAGTCAAATGGGACTTCTTGGGACCAGACCCATAGAGGACGCCTGCTTTCTTTAGTTTGATATGGCTCTGCATACGCAGCTTTTTCAGCATCGCTCAAATCTCTTACAATGAAATCAGGCAACATCTTTTTAATAAAGAGGTTAAAATTTCGCACAAGAAACTTCCCTGCAATGGGATGACGAATAAGTGAAAAAGCCATTCTTTTAGAAATTGGAAGATCTGTAAAGGAAGGCACATCGTGTATCGACTCCATAAATGCAATCGCTTTTACATTAGCGCGGTTCAGGTTCGCGTAGTGAAAACCAAGACCGGAACCCCAATCATGAAGTACCAACGTGACATTCTTTAGCTCCATCTTATTAATAAATGCTTCAAGATATTTAAATGAGTCTTCAAAACCATAATTAATATCAGGTTTATCGGACTTACCCATACCTATAAGATCAGGTGCGATACATCTTGCTTTGTCTGACATGTAGGGAATTATATTTCGCCAGAGATAGTTAGAAGTTGGGTTGCCATGGATAAATAAAATGGTTTCCGCTTCACCTTCATCGACATAATGAATTTTGCTCCCAAGTATATCTACGTATTTTGATTCATAAGGGAACTCTGAGCTAATTTTTTTCGATTCCATATTCTCAATTCTTTTCAATAGTTAATTAATTTTAGTTATATTCAACTGGTGCCCGCCTCTCTATTTGACTCTGCGACTTTGTCTTTAAAGATATCTTCTAATAAAGTTAGGTCATCATGGAGTCTTTCAAGAGCTTCTGATCCGAATACAGTCATCGCACCTTCAGCAAGTTTCTTCCTAACACCAGCGCCTGCTGCAAGAGCCTTCTTGCCTTTATCAGTTGGGCGCACAAGTTGGGCACGGCCATCGCTTGGATCAGGCACTCGCTCGGCATACCCTTGATTTTCCAACTCCTGCACTAGCTTCCCAGTTGCTTGCTTTGTTCGACGCGTTTGGCGTGCAAGGTCTACTGTTTGCGAACCATTTGGTGTTAAGCGCGCCAGTAAAGAGACTGATGCCGGAGTAAGTTCCGTAAAGCCTCTTTGCTCAAGGTCGGCAACTATAGCTGACACGTAAGTGCGGGAAACATCCCGCATGACATCAGAAACTCGCTCTAGAAGGTCAGCCTGGTTAAGCCCAAGAGCATCTTCATTGGGGTCAGGTGTTAGACATTTAATATCGGACATACTTTATCCTAACAAACTAGACATCTAAGTTGTCTATATAGTAAATATAGTTTACTATCATAAAAAGATCAATGCGAATTAATCTATTGAATATCAAAAGGAGAAAATATGCGAGTTTTCATCACTGGAGCCACTGGTTATGTTGGAAGTGCTATAACGAAATGCCTTATCGCGGCTGGGCATCAAGTATTAGGTCTTGCTAGGTCTGATAAGTCAGCAGAGAAACTAAAAGCTATGGGCGCTGAAGTTCATCGGGGTGATTTAGATGATTTAGATAGTCTCATGGTTGGGGCTTCCAATGTTGAGGGGGTCATACATACTGCTTTTAGCCTTAGTGACTTCAACAACCTTGATGTGGGCTTTACTAAAGATGAAAAAGCAGTTGAAGCTATGTTTTCCTCACTTGCCGAAACTGGGAAACCGTTTCTTTACACAAGTGGTTCAGGTGTCCTGGCTGACACTGGTACTCAGGCTGTTGACGAAACTGTGGCTACCGATGACAAAGGCCCAGTTGCCAGGAGGGCGGTTTTAGAAAAGACAGTTCTTGAAGCCCAAAATCGTGATATTCGTACTGTCGTCATTCGACCTGGATTAGTGTATGGCCAAGGTGGTAGTGATGTCTTCCACATGTTTGCTGGACTAGCCCGTCAAGCCGGATGTGGACGAACAATTGGAGAAGGAACAAATGTTTGTTCGGTTGTCCATGTTGATGATTTAGCAGATCTCTACCTGAGTGCTCTTGAGCACAGCCCCGCCGGAACTCTGTTCAATGCGGCCTCTGAAGAAGAACCGACCATGCTTGATATTGCATCCGCGATTGGCCGTGCTATGAACTTCACGAACCCGCCATCTGTTTGGCCCGTTGAGGAAGCAAGAGCTGCCCTTGGCCCATTTGCTGACGGGATGGCATCCAATAAGCGAATTTCTGCTGCACGTGCAAAACATATCTTAAGTTGGACACCTCATCGTGTTGGATTGATCAAAGATATTGAGCAAGGTTCATATCCTGCTGTTTTCGCTGCTGCCGCTAACGGTTGAAACATATAATGCTAAGATTTTATTAATAACTAAGCTTCAAAGCTTTACGCGCGTGTTTTCCAAAAGAACGCATCAGAGAGCTGCGAAATGATGGTTAGTTAAGGCAAAAAAAACACCGATTCCCTGTGGTACTTTACTCATATCTTGCACCTCACCGTATAAACCACTACAAGTTATAAATATGCTAAATAAAGCTACATTATTTAACTTAGTTTTTATCGGTAAATTAAGATTTTAAGCTTAACACTGAGTGATTAAATTGCATCAATAAAACTTGGTGCAAGATGTGAGAATACCAAAACCCTTGCCGTCAAAGCATCGAGTAAAAAATTTGCTCTGCGGTAAGGTTTAATTCTGGGAAACAAGGAGAAATTATTTGCTTATTTTCCGTTTCCAAGCCAAACTCGAACCTATTAAACCTACAAAACCAAATATCAAACTTGGCTCTCCAACAGATTGACTTCCATTCACTTTAGATGCAATGGGAACTTGACGAATTGTAAAGGAATCATAAAAATCGTTTCCTTCCAAATCATCTGGAACATTAATGGAAAAGGAGAAATCTACACTTTCACCAGGTGCAACAGTACCCTCTGACCAGTTAAGATTGAAAGAACCATCTCCATCAACTTGTGTGAATTTCGATGAAGTAGGTTGAGTCTCGGCATCAAAACTAGGAATTGCGAAACCGCGAGGAACTAAAATTAATCCAGGGGATGCAAAATTATCTTCACCAAAGGGACTATCGGATTGAAAACCGATTTCAAAATTAAAACCATCCCAAGTTGAATAAGTGCTATTTACAACTGTTTCTTTCAGTAAATACTCTGTAGTTCCGCCAGAAGCTTCAACGAATAGTTTGGTGTCAATGGGGGCTATTTCGCGGAAGGTTTTGGGAGTACAAGATAAACCAGGAAAGTTGTTAATTTGATTTGGATTGGGAGCTAAACTGTTGTTATTATTGGGAACTGGCGTATTCACAGGAGTTTGTACTTGCGGACAAAATACATCTCCTTGACCAACTCCTCCCGGAGGACTGATACTGTTAATTATCCGTGCTTGTGCTGTGCTGCTAAGGGCTAGAGAAATAGTTAAAGTAGTTCCAAGGGTTTGAATTATTTTATTCATGTATTTGCGATGCCGATTAATATATTAAGCTGATGTGCAGCTAAATTGGATAATACGAAAATCTGAAAAGATGGTAGTGCGTTAGCCCTTCTCAAAGCTGAACGCGAAGCGTGTCCGTACCGGAGGTCGTCAGGGACTTAGGACATACATCTTGCTCGCTCGATATATATAAATTAAGTGCGTAACAGCTTATCGAGTTTATCTTCATAATTTCTTTGCTTTTCATAATATTCCCTGAAACTAAAAATTACCAATAATATCGGTATCATTACAGATTTACTTAATAATTTGTTGAATCTGATATCCTACACCACCTCTCTACTTCTTATCTTTGCGTACTCCACCCTTAATACTCTGACAACTCAAAATTACCGGGTGAGGGCAGGTAAGGGAAGAAGGGGAAATATTAGTAAGGGTTTTTTCTCGGTAATCTTACTGCCCAGAAGGGAGGAGTGTGGCGCAATCAAACTGAGAATAATTGGTATCAGCCTTACTTTACATCTAGCTTTGTATAGCGATATGCTTCGAGGGATATTGGTTTTTTCCAATTAAGAGAGATTTTATCAAAAAAAATTATGACTCAATCGAATTCATCATCACAAAAACCTAGTGCAATTAATCTTGTTTTTGTTGGTTTTGTTGCAGTTTCAATTATTTTTGCAGCTTATACAAATAATATGGAAGCTGTTACTAAAGCCAGTTTTGAATCAGCTAAAACTGCTGTTAGTTTAGCAATTAATTTAATCGGAGTCATGGCACTTTGGTTAGGATTAGTAAGGGTTTTAGAAGCAGGTGGTTTAATGTATACCCTGGCGAAATATCTTAAACCTTTAATGATCAAACTGTTTCCCGATGTTCCCCCTACTCATCCGGCAATGGGGGCAATGATTCTGAATATTTCTGCCAATATGTTAGGTTTAGGAAATGCTGCTACTCCTTTTGGGATTAAAGCAATGGTTGAGTTGAATAAAATCAACCCTTTTAAAGGAACAGCTACTAATGCGATGTGTTTGTTTCTGGCGATTAACACCTCTAGTATTGCCCTATTTCCTCTTGGTGTAATTGGGGTTAGGGCTGCGGCAAATAGTGAAGATCCTGCAGGAATTTGGCTACCGACTTTGATCGCTACTTTATTATCTACAATAGTAGGAGTCACGGTAGCATTATGGTTAGGAAAGAGAAGTAAAATATCAGATGAAATGGCATCGGTAGAGCCAGAGTCAATGGAGTCATCTGATGAAGAGGAAACAGAAAGTGAAGAATTTCAAGAAGAGGATTATTCCCATCTTCTTTATCCTGTAGGGAAAATTTCACAAACGGTAGCTTGGTTATTTATTTTGGGATTTATTGGCAGTTGGGTTTATGGAGTTATAAAAGCTGGTAGTCTTGGAGGATTCTTTAACCAGGATTTTCTTTCCCATTGGTTAATGCCTGCTTTAATGCTATTAATTATTGCTTATGGAGTAGGGCGAGGAGTTAAGGTTTATGAAGCAGTTACAGAAGGAGCTAAACAAGGATTTGATATTGCGATTCGGATTATTCCTTTTCTAGTGGCTATTTTAGTAGCAATTGGTATGTTTCGAGCCTCAGGAGCAATGGATGCCATCGCGGCGGTTTTAAATCCCATTACTACTTTAATTCAACTTCCAGCGGAAGTATTACCAATGGCTTTAATACGCCCCCTTTCTGGAGGGGGTGCATTTGGAATTATGAGTGAATTAGTTGAGGGAGCGCCAGATTCTTATAGTGCTTTTGTAGCCTCAACTATGATGGGAAGTACGGAAACTACTTTTTATGTACTTGCAGTTTATTTTGGTGCAGTAGGAATTACTCGGATTCGTCATGCTCTAGTTGCTGCTTTATTGGCTGATGCAACTGGATTAATTGCTTCATGTTTTCTTTCATCTATATTCTGGAATCTGCGTTAACTTGATACAATCTCTACACAGCAATATAGAGGAGAGTTCCCCCGTTGTCGCAAATGGGATTACCTGGGGGAATCTTTTCAAATAGGGAGTAGTGAATAGCGAGTAGAGAAGAGATAAAAGCGTTTCCTAATTTTTATTCACGAGCAAGAAATTTTTCCCCACTTAAGTTTAGATGTTTTTGCCGATGGTGGGATGCATTCAAATTTCTTTACCTCATCACCAATCAAGCCATAAGCAACTATGTCATCAGTTCGATCAACCTCAAATTTAACTGAAGCTATTTGACTGCAATTAGTGATGATATTTTTACTAATTTTACTCATGAATATTGGGGAATACATGATATTTGTGCCGCCACGACCACTCACGGTAAACTGATATTGTACAGAACGTTCATTTGGTAAATTCTGGTAAATATTGCCTATATCGTTCTTACTAGATTGATGTATGCCAATATTTCTAACGTTGGCAACCTTGTTTTTCCCTTCTGCGATCGCAGCTTGGCATTGTTTGGATTCCCCGGCTAAGCCTTGCTTATCGACTTTCTTTGAATCTCCCCTAGACTTATCTGTATTTTCTTGAAAATCAAATACTAATTTGTCTCCAGAAATCTGACTATCCTTAATGTCTGATGGAGTCGATGCATTCTGGCGATAGCCTTTTCCATCAAATTTCAATGCAACATTTTGAGAATCTGCATCTTTGCTTGAAGGTACTACTATATCTCGCCAACCACTGGTTGTTGTTTCGCTGATGGTTATTGGCGATTTGATTGAGGTTGTTTCAGACAGCAGTTTGAATTTATTATCGCCAACACCTTGGTGTACCAACATAGTACAACCATTATCGTTACAAGAATTAGGACCAGTAAATACTGTTAAAGCATCCTTAATATTATCACCGTTAAGGTCGATGTATTCAACCTTATGGGGAGAATCTTCTAACTTCAGGTTTTTATTGCCAAGATATTCGCGGATAGAGTTTTCTATCAATCCTTTACTATCTTCGGTTATGGCAGAGACAGGAGAAACTGATCCAGAATCAACTTCATCAGAGGAATCCGTAGAAACATTATCCATCTGACGACAGCTAAATAAGCTGATAGATGCTAATAACCCTAATACAAGAACATTCTTTTTCATGGGATACCTTCTGAAAATCTTTTGAGACAATCGAACCTACAGTCTGTTACGAAGGTATAATTTTGGAATGCATAAATCCAAATTATCGATTACTTGTGTAACAGATGCTTGTAATTATGAGTAAACAAGAGTTTGTAGATGAATTTAAATGATTTACCTTTTATAAAGACTAAATCATTTAAATTTAGAGCTAAAATTTTACTTTTAACGGTTTCACGATTTTAATTATATGTATTATAAAATACAATTATTTTAAGAAAAATTTTAGCTTTGAGGTAATTTTCCTTATTCTGTAGGGGATTAGGACATTCACAATCTAATGTGCCATCGACGAAGCAAATTAGAACAAAAATTTGGTGTTGCCGATAAGGCAACACCACAATACCTCTTCTCTAAACTTCATCTTGGGAAGATATCTTGTTTGTAGTAGAAACTTCCGCACTCTTGATAGACTGATTACTGGTAAAACTCTGGATAATTTCGGGAATATCTAAACCAGTAGTTTGACGGAGTTGTTCGATAAAAGCCGCCATTTTAGTCGCATTACTACCCTCATTGGCATCAACTATAGTTACCTTCTCGATTTCTAACTCTGGAATACTCGAAGCCATTGCTTTAAATAAGACATCGAACTTTTGTAATAAGAAGATTTCTCTGGCATTACTACCAGCATTTTGCCAAGATTCCGCTAACTTTTTAGTACCATCTACCTGTGCTTTACCATCTTCAATAATAGTTGCCGCATCACCTTTTGCTTGTGCGATCGCTCTTTCACATTCGGCTTCTGCTGGTGCCACAACATCAGCGATAAGTTGCTGTTCAACTTGTTTAATACGCTCTTTTTGTACCGCAACTTCAGCTTGAGTTTTTACGACATTGGCACCAACTTCAGCTTCTACCTCAGCTACCATTGCTACCCGTTTAGTGACAGCATCTCTGACTCTACTTTCAGCTTCAGCTTTTGTAATTTGCAAATCTTTTTCAATACGTTTTAAAGCAACGAGTTTCTCATTTTCAGAAGAGCAAATTTCCGATTTAGCCTTAGCTTCAGCTTCAGCAATCCGTGAATCTCGTAATAATTCAGCGCGTTGTTTTCTTCCCATAGCTTCGAGATATCCCGCAGTACTAGAAATTTGTTGGATTTGTAAACTATCCAAAATCAAACCCAACTTCTCTAAATCATCTTCCGCTTCTTCTAATAAATTTTTCGCAAAAGCAATCTTATCTTCATTAACTTCTTCTGGAGTTAAACTAGCTAAAACTCCTCGAAGATTTCCTTCCAAGGTTTCCTTTGCTAATTGCTCAATTTGTTTCTGACTTTTACCGAGTAATCTTTCAATTGCATTATGAATAGTAGGTTCTTCTCCAGCAATTTTGATATTAGCGACACCTTCTACATTCAAGGGTATTCCACCTTTAGAATAAGCATTATTCACCTTCAGATCGATAATTATATTACCTAAATCCATCCGAAAAGTGCGTTCTAATAAAGGAGTTTGAATACTACTACCACCTTTTACTAAACGATATCCAACTTCGCGTCCATCAGAAGTTTTATGTTTACCGCCAGCAAAAATTAATACCTCACTGGGCTGACAAATATGATAAAAATAGCGAATTATCCAATAACCAGCAGCTGAGCCAAAACCGAAAATTCCTAATAATAAACTAACAATTGATAACATGATTTTCTCCAATAAAATAAATAGTGAGAGAGGGAGGGAGTAGTGAATAGGGAATAGGGAATAGAGAATAGGAAGTAAAATTTATCAATCCTAACTCTTAACTCCTAACTCCTAACTACTCATTACTTTTTCTTATTACCACTCAGAGTTCCAATTACATCAATACCTAAAGTTTGATTGATACTTTCAAGATACTGATTGAGAATTTCTGGATAAATTTTTACTACACTTGCTAAAGACTTACCATCGCCGCTATCTACAACACTAATTTTATCTAAATAAAGTCGCTTGGGAATTTCTACAGCTTCATTCAAGATAGTTTCTAATTGCTGAATCAAAAATAATTCAGATACATTACATTCTGTTTCTTCCCAAACTTGAGTAAGCATTTCATTAACTAAAGCTGCTGCTTTGGCATTTTCGGCAATAACTGATGCCTCACCTCTAGCACGCAATTCTTTAGCTTGTTGCTGTGCTTTGGCAGGTAATACTTGATCGGCTTCTAAACGTAAACGTTCTAATTCTGCTCTTAATTGTTGGAGTTTTTGCTCGAAAAAAGCCTGTTTTTCTTTAACTATTGCCGTAGTAATTTCTTCTTCGGAGCGTGCTTTTTGTTCTAATTTAGCTTTAATTTCTCGTAATTCGTTCTCTTTCTCTAAAGTCACGATGTGATTTTGAGTTTTAGCAACTTCTGCCTCTTGCTGACATTGTGCTTCTATACTTTCGGCTTCGCGAATAGCATTAGATTCTGCAATCTGAGCATCTCTCACAATCATCGCAATCCGCTTACGCCCGATGGAACTCAAATAATCAACATTATCTGAAACATTTTGAATTTTTAAAGTATCGATTTGCAATCCTAACTTCATCAAATCTCTACTCACATCAGAAGTTATACTTTCGGCAAATTGCAATCTATCTTCATTTACCTGCTCCGGCGTTAAAGTCGCCACAACTCCGCGTAAATTACCTTCAAGAGTTTCTCTAGCTACTCGTAAAATCTCATTTCTCTCGCTTTTTAAAAACCTTTCAATTGCATTACCGATAATTTCCGGATTGCTGGAAAGTTTTACATTAGCGATCGCTTGAATATTTAAGGGCGTACCTCCTTTGGAATAAGCATTTTTAACCTCTACTGGTACCGGCATAGTCGTAACATCCATGCGTCGGATTTTCTCCACAATGGGAATGCGAATTGCTCTTCCGCCAGATAGTACTCTATATCCGACTTCTTGCCCGTCTTTTGTCTTCCATTTACGTCCAGAAATAACTATAACTTCATTCGGTTTACAAACACACAGACAAGATTTAAGAAACCAAACAGTCAAAACACTACCGAATATTCCTAAAGCAATTGGTAAGCTAGTCAGAAGAAGTCCACCCAATTGATTTTGCTGAATTTCTATCGGACTATTTGTTCCATTTTGTGCTATTTGTAAGCTTTGAACTTCTTGTTTGAAAACAGACTTTAACATAGTTATTAGTTGATTTTTTTGTTTATTAATTACAAAGTTTGTCATCTCTAATCGCTAACATTTATATCAATTTCGGCTAATTACTTACTATCTATATCAACCAGAGTGATTATAATTCCTTATTACTCATTACTCCTTACTCCTTACTCCTTACTCCTTACTCCTTACTCCTTACTTATTACTCATTCCTCACAGATACAATAAGTATTTAATCGGACATGATATCATTCACAGATTGTTCATCTATAACCCACAATTGATTCCTCTTTACTTGTACAATAAAAACTCTATCTCCTGGCTGAAAACTTTTAGAATCATCTGTACAAGCTACATAATCAACTGTCGAACCTTGTCCCGGTATATTCACTCTCACTTTACCCTTACAACTACGATCGAAAGGAACTTCTACAGTGCCATAAAGACCAATTAAATTGTTAGTAGAAACCATACTGTCTACTTTTTGACGGCGACGCTGGATGACTATCAGCAAAACGATAATAGCACCGCAAGATATACCAATAGCAATCGCCACTAAAGTAATTATAATTAAGTTCATTGTTTGTTTTTATCTAACCTTAACTTCAACGTCAAGGGTTCCCATAACATTTTTTTAGGAGAAAAAATCCCATGAATAATATTCAATAGTTGTAGTTTAACTGCTATTGTTAAACTGCTTACTATTGAATCTCATCCTTTTTTTAGGTAATCTCACGGTTGAACCTATCTGAAACTATGCATAACCGCTAATAGTTAAAGACTTCAATTCTATTTCTGGATTTTTCGAGAAAATAACGGCAATTTTTACAAAACTTAATATAAGAGGCGATCGAGGGGATTCTTATCAACTACTTCAAATAATTCTGGTTCTTCAACACTTAGTATGCTTAACTAACAATTGAAAAGATAAATTCCCTTTTGATAAATCTTTATAGCTATTAGCTTAACTTCTGCGAGGGAAATGGTTGCTATTTAACTGCCAGTCGATGTATTCTGTTGCCCCTGATTGGCTGTTCCAACCTGTTTCAACCAGGATTCTTGAGAAGCTGAGGTTGAGCAAAAGCATTGGTTGAGACAGCCACTCGTTTATTGTTGGTTACTTTCTTGGTTTATCTTAAAAACTTCCTAACTTCTAATTTATTCATTCCAGGACGAATTTCTGGTCGATAAAGTATTTGTATAAGCGTTTTATCGAGTTGAGAATATTGGTTAGTATCAGTCCAAGGTTGATAGAAAATACTATTTTTGTATTTATAAGAATCCCTCATAAGCCCTAAAGACTGGGTTAACTCTTCTCTAATTAAGTGGGAGCGTTCTTTCTGATTAATTCCAGATGTGGCGATTAAAATATTAGAACTATATATGACATTATTTTGATTCCAATTAATCCAGGCATAACCATCATTTCCTGGTTGATAGTTTGGTTCGTATCGCTTAAACTCAGATACGGGAACAAAGTGAATTTTCACATTTGGTTTGCTCTCAACTATCTTCAAGTTGATGTCAGATGTCAAATTATTGATTTCATTAATTACAGTTCCTAAAGTTTTAAGGTCTTCAGATGTTGGAGAACCTATGACTTTTATTCTCACATCTCCCTGCCATTTTCTGATAATACTAGAACTTGCTGAATATTCAGTACCAAGCGCAATTTCTAGAAAGTAATTAATTTCTTCCGGCGTGTATGTTTTCTTTGGTACGTAAGCTTGTTGGGATGCTTGATTGCTTCTGTAACTATTCGCTTCCGTTTGTATAATTATTGGTATACTTTCTCTCCTAATTGAGTTTTTAGCTAATTTCCTATTTTGTGAATAGTAATCTTCATATGCAGCAGGAGTAACATTATTCCTAGCCTGAGTATTTTTGTCGCCGCTTAGCTTAGCAATCAAGTCTCCTCTTACCCAACCTGTAACACCAGATTCTTCTAACTGGACAAAATACCAAGTATAACCACCTGTACCTTGTGTTTGATTGCGGATTATAATGCGATCGCCAGGTTTACCATAATCAACAGCGTCAGATTTGATTGTGGGTGCTAAACGAAGATTAATCTCGCTAGTGGAGTTTTTGTCAGTAAGAATTGCCGTTTGTGCATCAGAAGAAGGGATTGTGATACCTAAAGTTGTTATGGATGCGATACTCAAAGCAATAATATGGGGAATCCTGGAGACAAAAATTTGCTTGATGTTCATAAATCCTGTGTTAATTGCCGGAAACTTGGCTTTGATGACACCCA
The DNA here is from genome assembly GCA_050042755.1 of Rivularia sp. (in: cyanobacteria). Lineage (GTDB taxonomy): Bacteria > Cyanobacteriota > Cyanobacteriia > Cyanobacteriales > Nostocaceae > Rivularia. Next base: position 41 of record JBHJJJ010000300.1, on the reverse strand, counting down.
AACTTTTTTCAATCAATGCTTTTAAGCGCATTTTGGTTTTG
>JBHJJJ010000299.1:0-20898 GCA_050042755.1 Rivularia sp. (in: cyanobacteria) | reverse complement strand
GATATGGGGAATGGGGTATTGGGCATTGGACCTCTCGGGATGCACCCATCCCCCCATCTTTTTCAAAAAGGGGTTGAAAAACGGTAGTTAATGGGAGATATTTTGATTTATGGCAAAGATGCGGGTGTAGCTCAGTGGTAGAGCGTCACCTTGCCAAGGTGAATGTCGCGCGTTCGAATCGCGTCACCCGCTTTTCAAAATTAATGATTGAAAAGATGCAGGAAATGTAGTTTTCTGCATTGTTCAGGATATCAATAACTTAAGCAAAGCTCTCTTAAAAAAGGGAGCCATTATAGCGTTTGCGTAATTTCTAATATTTTAAAGATTTTTTCAGAATTCACAGATATTAACAGGAATGGCCACAATTGTCACAATACTCGGCTGGTGCCGTACCCTGATTGCATTATTACTACCTTCAAAATTTCTCTAGGTGTCACGTGCCCCTACAAGTAAAATGTGCCGGTTGCGTAAGTCCTAATTAAAAATGGATGATCTGTTTTAAGTAGGATGCACTACACTAAATGATGGTAAAAGCTGCTTCACAAATATCTTGGTGAATATTGCTTGTACCTCTGGGTGGTGAAGTGATTATTATTAGTCTATGAAAAATATGTATAGAGAAAGAGTAATGCCCCCGACGCTTGATGATATAAAGAAGTTTTAATGGATAAACTAATTATCCCTTTAAATTATCGAGCAAGAGGAGAAAATTCTGTATTAGACAGTTCTCCGCAGATTGAAAATTAAAGGGAATATTAAAAACATTACCGATTATAAACTAGCTCAACCACAAAAAGAGCCATATAGTGCAACCACAAAAGCCCGAAAAAATCGACTTCAACAATGAATATCCGTGTCCCTGTCGTCGCCGGGGACGCTTAATCCCGATAACTCTGACAGAAGCCTTCGGTTGCGAACGCTGTCAGCAGATATTCGTGGTAGAAGAAAACGCTCGCGTACTAGAGCAACTTTCTACTACTTATCCCTACAAACGAGCTTGGCGTTGGACTGGAAATGGGTGGAAAGTTGTCCATCCACGACTGGGAGAAAGTTACTTGCCAGTAGCGCTCGGTATTATTTTTGTGCTAGTGATTATATGGTTACCATTAGCATTGCGTTTGGCGAGTGGTTCTGGCATTATTGCCTGGGCACTGGTAGCAGTGCTATTGGCTATCCTACCAGCACTGATGGTTTGGCTTACCTACAGACGTTAAGGCGCTGATTATTTACTGTGGATGCTTTTGCCCAAAACCCCCAACCAATGGCGACCGCCCAAGGCGACGCTTTGCGTATCGCCAAGCGCGCATACGGTGCTGCTCTGAAATTGAGCATCACTAAAGGAGCAGAGCGCAGTCGCGCTTTAATGGCGATGGCTGAGGCGTTAGAACGCTCGTTTGACGACATTTTAGAAGCAAATACTTTGGATCTAGAAGCTTGTCGGGAAATGGCAGTGCCAAATCTAATTCTGGACTGGCTAAAGTTAACTCCCGAACGTTTAGATTCAGCGGTGGAAATTTTGCAAAGGTTGGAGGAGTTATCAGATCCACTACGGCGGATGAGAACTGCTGAATACCAGTTAGGTGAAGAACAAAGTTACTCTCAGTCAACACCTTTGGGAGTAATAGCGTTTATTTATGAAGCATTTCCAGAGTTGGGAGCTATTGCAGCTGGCTTATGTATCAAAAGCGGCAATAGTATTATTCTCAAAGGCAGTACCGAAGCAAGCCATTCCAATGCGGCGATCGCTGAAATACTGCAAATTGCTGTTGCAGAAGCCGGATTACCTGTAGGCTCTGTAGAATTGGTTACCGCTGAGCATCATACATCTATCCAGGATTTGGTGACTCAAGAACATTATCTTGATTTAGTCATTCCTTATGGACGTACTAGTCTAATACAGCAGGTAGTACGTCAATCTACAGCACCAGTTTTAAAATCGGCTATGGGTAATTGTTACTTATATTGGTCGCCGAATGGTAGCTTGGTAGATATGGTTCGCTGGATGATTATTGAGAGCCATGCAAGTTCTCCAGATCCAGTCAATGCCATTGAAAAGGTATTAATTAATCGGCAAAATTTATCATCTTCCTTGGGTACCTTATTAAAAAGCTTACAGGAAAGAGGCTTTTACCTTAGAGGAGATGCCGAACTCAGAGAATCATTTCCCCAATTGGAACTAATTCAAGATCGTGAATGGGGAAATGCTTATTTTACTAAAACAGTTGCATTTAAACTTGTAGATAACTTAGATACGGCAATTGCTTGGATTAATCGATACAGCAGCGGACACGCCGACTGTATAGTTACTGAATCTTACCAAGAAAGTAGGCAGTTTGCTCTGGGAGTAAATAGCGCCTCTACTTATATCAACGCTTCCCCACGTTTTAGTCGCAATCCATTATGGGGAGATGCGGTATTTTTAGGAATGTCCAACCAAAAAGGACATCGTAGAGGATTGATTGGTTTAGAAAGTTTAACTACACTCAAGCATATTGTCCAAGGAAATGGAAGGTTTTGAGATTAATATAACTGTAAAACTAAGCAGAAATATAGCATAAATTATTGCGCCTCGACACTGTTATAGTAGAACGGGCGTATATTTTTTGTGGAATAATAAGGCTAACTCTAGATATAAATCTTAATATTCATTGAGATTTTCCTAGTTTCTAGGTATTCTACCCGCCCGCAATCTCCTACTTCAGCCTATTACATTTTTCATGATACAAACGCAAACTACTAGAGTTACTTTTGCCAAAAATATTGGCTTTAGAAAAGAATTGAATAAACGAGTCAATGCTTATTTTCAATCTGAGAATATTGCTCGCCGAGATAATCTAGCAATGTACTTCAAAACAGCAATTATTTTTGGATGGATAATTGCCACTTGGATATTTATTCTTTTCTCACCACCAATAATGTGGATGAAAGTAGTTGGATGTATTGTTCTTGGATTTGCTATTGCAGGTATCCCATTTAATATAGCCCACGATGCAAATCATGGCAGTTACTCCAGTAAAAAATGGGTTAACTCTACTATTGGTTTAAGCTTGGATTTAATTGGTATATCCAGTTATTTATGGAGATTTCGCCATAATTATTTACATCATACTTTTACCAATATATTAGAGCACGATGTAGACATACATGGAGATGGACTAGTACGTATGTCTCCATTTATAGAACACAGATGGTTTCACAAATTTCAGCACTTCTTCATTTACTTTGTGTATACCATGCTTCTGTTTTCTTGGTCTGCTGGTGATGTCTATTTAATATTATTTAAGGGCAAATACCACGAACATGTCATTCCTAAACCCAAAATGTTAGACATGGTTCTCTTCTTTGGGACTAAATTCATTTTCCTGGGGCTTTTTCTGGGAACTCCCATTGCAGCTGGATATACTCCCATTCAAACAATTTTGGGATTTTGTATTACTTACATGACTGCTGGATTCTTGGGTGCTAATGTTTTCATGCTGGCTCATGTTATGCAACCTGCGGAGTTTATCCAACCAAATCCTGAGTCGAACACAGTTGATGATGAATGGGCAATCTTTCAAATTAGGACAACAGTTGATTTCGCTCCCCATAACCGTATTTTAACTTGGTATCTTGGCGGACTTAATTATCAAACTGTTCATCATTTACTTCCTAATATTTGTCATATACATTATCCAAAAATAGCTCCAATATTGGCTGAGGTTTGTGAAGAATTTGGTGTTGCATATAATGTATATCCAACTCTTGGAGAAGCACTTGTTGCTAACTACCGTTGGTTAAAACTAATGGGAAATCCTCCTCAAATCAGTGCGGTAACAACCCAAGTTTAATTAAGTTAGCCAATAATATAGAGACGTAGCAATGCTACGTCTCTGGGGAAATTTATTCAACTAAGAAGCGCTACAGTAGGAATTTATAGAGGATTTCAATTAATTGGAATATTAAGAAACACCTCTAAAGCAGCAGAGGGAGATTATTAGCGTATTCCACTCAACCGAAAACCGCTATATTTACTCCCAGAGAAAATCAAATTATTTTCAAATTGGATTTGCACTATTGCGATTTTTAATTACCAAATTCCATCATTTAAGATGAGATGTGTAATAAACAGTTTTTCCCTCATCTGGAACAAAATGACATTTTTTAGAGGAATTCCAAAGGGAAGTTAATATTGATTCCTCAGATTTATGGAAATATTCACCTAAAACTGGTTTAATCGCCTCAGTCGCTTTTTTCAAGTTGTAGTGAGGAATATTTAAGAAAATGTGGTGAGCAACGTGAGTACCGATATCGTGGTGGATGTGATTGATAAAACCATAATCGCGATCGACACTGGAAAGAGCACCTTTGAGAAAAGTCCATTCTTCACCGCGATACCAAGGAATATCTGGCTCGGTATGATGCAAAAATGTCACTAAATCCAGCCAAATCACAAATACAATATATGGTACAGCATAGTATTTAAGGAACCACATGAAACCCCATTCATAGGTAAGAAAAGCCAGTAAAGCAACCATTGATGTCCAAAGTACGGTACTGGTAATTACATCCCATTTTTCCGAGGGTTTAAATAAGGGGCTGCTGGGTAAAAAGTGAGAACCTGTTTTACCAGGAGAGCGTTGAAACAAATATACTGGATAAGCCAGTAAAAACAGATAATGTCTACCTATTCTTTGTAACAAAGGCATTTCTTTGTAATCTGATTCAGATGTAGGATACCAGCTTTCATCATTTTCCAGACTACCAGTATTTTTGTGATGGGTTCGGTGACTGATTCGCCATCCATGATAGGGAACAAGTATCGGTGTATGGGATAAATGTCCGATAAAATCATTCAACCATCTGTAGCGAGAAAATGATTGATGTCCGCAATCATGCCCGACTACAAATAAAGCCCAGAACATCGTTCCTTGCATTACCCAGAAAATAGGGAAAAATAACCATGAATTTAGGTAATAAGCTAAAGCATAAAGCCCAGCAATAATTAGAATATCGCGAAAAAAGAAAAACAGAGATTTACCTACTTGAGGCTGAAAACATTCTTTTGGGATTGCTGCCTTTACATCGCCAAGAGTAAAGGGTAGTTTGATTGTTTCCTCTGATGATGCGATATGAGGAGTCTTATCTGTACCAACTGTAGAAGATTGCACTAGGCTACGTTACCGGATATAAAGTGAACTTTGTTTTCGTAAGTGAAAGTCAATAAAATCAGATTTGTATAAAAGACTAAGGTTTTAAAGTTACGCACGATCAAAAAATAACTATGCGCTAAAAATAATAGCCCTTTACTCTTAATTTCACGACTTTGATAAACTATGGAACTTACACAAAAAATTTAGTTTTTTGAGTTATCTCTAACCCCCTCAAATATTGGGGAGGTTAAAGATGTAAGTGGGATTATATTTTCAGGATTTCTTATCGTTGTGCATAATAATCCTTGAAAGAAATATATTCATTCTCTGGAGTATATAAATGACATCTGTCGGTAATGTACTTTAGCAAAGAAACAGAAAACGTACATTCATCATGCATATAGCTTCCCCAATTTTCTTGCAAGCTGCTATGAGCAAGACGCAAGTTATAGGAAGGAATCGCGGTGGAAATGTGATGGGGTACGTGTACGTTGATATCGTGGCACAGGAATTCTACCCATTTGGGGTAATTGCAATGAACTGTACCGGATAGTTGTGCGATCGCTGCATTCCATTTCTCTACTGGAACAAAAGCGATGTCAGGAGCAGTGTGGTGAATATAAGTAAAGGTACTCATCCAAAAATGGTACACCATCCAAGGAATAAACCAGAACTTGACAAATCCCCAAATACCAGTTGTAGCAATCAGAGTAGGAAAGCATACCACTGCAAACAGAACTACTACGGCCACAGAAAGCTTGACTGCGGGTTGGTCTTGCTTGCGATATTGAGACCAATTAAAATGATGCATTGCCCAATGTACAATTGAGCCTATCCACCATAAACGATTGTACAAAAATCTTTTAAAAGCCCATTTACCAAGTACTCCACTCCCTTCATAAACGTCTGTACCAACTGGCTGCCAAGCATTGTCTACTTTTAGCTTGTTGGTGTGAGTGTGGTGATAATTGTGTTTTATCCGCCAACCGTGGAAGGGGTAAATTAACGGCATCATAAATAAATGTCCCACTAAATCGTTCACCCATTTACGTTTGGCAAATGAACGATGGGCGCAATCGTGCCCAATGACAAAAAATCCTGTAGCAGCAGTACCCGTATATATCCACGCTAAGGGTAAAAGATACCAAGGTGCGATCGCCAAAAAAAAGTAGCCTAAAATTACGGCTAAAACATTGCTAATTACACTAAACCATGCTTTACGGGCATCTTGTACAAAACATTCTGGGGGTAAAGTTTTGATGATGTCTGTCAGCTTTATTTTAGACTCACCAAGCGTTATTGGCCCTGAATTGTGTTCGTTTACTGCTGATGTTGTCATGAATGAATTTAATAAAAATAAAAAGCTCCGCAGTCCAGCCACTAGCATAGTCGCTTTTACGAAGTTTCGTAACATTCGCGTCTTGGATTATATCAATTAATCTGCCCCGCTTTTTCTGAGAAAACTCTAAATATATCCCAAAATAAACGATACCCCCGCGTTTTACCTAAGTAATAATTCGGTGGCGGGGGTAAATAAGTTTTAAATTATCTGTTGATAATACTGATTGAAATTAAGGAAAATGAGAAAATTAGCAGCTATTCAGATTTCCTTATTATCAATGGTCAAGCAGACTTTTAACTCAACATTCTACTTTGTCGGTTCGCAGGTGCTAGTTTAACATTTGTAGCCAAACCCAAGAATTGCAGTACTTGGATAGTCATCCAAGTGAGGTCAATTTCCCACCATTCCAACCCGTGACGGGCTGAATATTGAAAGGCGTGGTGGTTATTGTGCCAACCTTCACCATAGGTCAATAAAGCTACCCACCAGCAGTTTGTAGAGTGGTCCTTTGCATCATAAGTCTGATAACCAAATTTGTGAGTTGCACTATTGACAAACCAAGTACAGTGCCATACAAAAATAAGCCGAACAAAAACACCCCAAACTACAAAAGACCAACCACCCAATGCTAATAGCGACAAACCCAAAGCAATTTGGATTAGCAGCATATTCTTTTCTAGAAACTGGTAAAATGGATCGTCCTTGATATCTTTAGTAAATTTAGGAACATCAGCAAAAGCTGGAGAATGGTAAAACATCCAACCAATATGACTCCAAAAAAAACCTTTGTTGGAATCATGAGGATCTAATTCTTGGTCAGAATGCAAATGGTGTATGCGATGCATTCCAATCCATGCAATTGGTCCTCCTTGACAAGCAAGAGTCCCGCAAAATGCTAAAAAGTACTCCAGCCACTTGGGGGCTTGAAAGCTCCGATGAGTTATGAGACGGTGAAATCCTAGAGTAATACCTAAGCCTCCAGTCACCCAGTACAGAAGTAAAGCCACAGCAACAGCTTTCCAGCTAAAAAAAGCAGGAAATGGGGCTAGGAGAATTCCAAAATGTAAACCTACGAAAAATGTAATGTGCAACCAATTTAATGGTCCTTTAGTTGATGTAGCAATTGTCATGCGGTAACCTGAATAGAATTGTTTAGCATAATCTGCGCGTCCGTTATGGCCCTTGGAAGGGCTTTTGTGTGGTTCTCACACAAAGCGTAGCGCCAATAGCGCCACAAATCCGCATAGTTTAGTTGTTTTTTGAGAACGGTCGTACCTTATGAATAGCTTGGAACATCTGCAAGAAGCAGAACAAGCACTGTTAAAGATTTTTTCTGGTATTGACGCGACAGTCAAGCAAAATCTCCAACGAGTACTCACCGCCTTCCGCCATCATAGTGTAGGGGCACACCATTTCGCAGGTGTAACGGGATACGGTCATGATGATTTAGGCAGAGAAATTTTAGATAAGGTTTTTGCAGAAATAATGGGGGCGCAAGCCGCTGCCGTTAGGGTTCAATTTGTTTCGGGAACTCATGCAATAGCTTGTGCTTTGTTTGGCGTACTCCGTCCCGGCGATGAAATGCTAGCTGTAGCAGGGGCACCTTACGACACTCTTGAAGAAGTTATTGGCTTAAGGGGTGAAAATCAAGGTTCCCTTATTGATTTTGGTGTAAGCTATCGCCAATTAGAACTCACACAAGAAGGAACGGTGGATTGGCAAGCTTTAAGCCATGCAATAGAGGGTAAGACTCGTTTGGTGTTAATTCAGCGCTCCTGCGGCTATTCCTGGCGCTCCAGTCTTTCAATTGCCGACATAGAAAAAATTGTTCGTTTAGTCAAGCAGCAAAATCCGAACACTGTTTGCTTTGTCGATAACTGTTATGGCGAATTTATCGGCACCCAAGAACCCACTCATGTAGGTGCGGATTTAATGGCTGGTTCCTTAATCAAGAATCCAGGAGGAACCATTGTCAGCGCCGGGGGCTACATTGTCGGGCAAGAAGACTTAGTAGAAGCAGCAGCTTGTCGCTTGACGGCTCCGGGAATTGGCAGACAAGGAGGTGCTACCTTTGACCAACTCCGCCTATTATTCCAAGGGTTATTTTTAGCTCCACAAATGGTGGGGGAAGCAATGAAAGGAACTCACCTTACTGGTTATGTTTTTGACAAGCTAGCTTATCCAGTTAACCCCAAACCTTTTGCACGGCGTGGTGATGTAATTCAAGCAATTAAACTTGGTTCTGCCGAAAAATTAATTGCTTTCTGTAAAGCCATACAAAACCATTCTCCTATTGGTTCCTATCTCGACCCCATTCCCGACGAAATGCCGGGATACGAAAGCAAAGTAGTCATGGCTGGGGGGACGTTTATTGAAGGTAGCACCTCAGAATTTTCCGCCGATGGACCATTAAGAGAACCTTACATAGTTTACTGTCAGGGAGGAACTCATTGGACTCATGTGGCGATCGCACTGGAAGCAGCGATTGAGGCAATTGGGAATTGGTAATGGGTAATTGGTAATGGGTAATTGGTAATGGGTAATTGGTAATGGGTAATGGGTAATGGGTAATTGGGCATTGGGCATGGTGAGTCCACTTTCGTGGGTCGTCTGCCTCCGTTGATAGAAGTGGCGAACCCGAAGGGGGCTTGGTAAACATTTAGAAGTAGTGAGTAGTGAGTAGTGAATAGCAAGTAAAATTTATTCTCTCCATCTCTCACTCTCTCACTCTCTCACTCATTTCATGAACCCTAGTCTCCCAATCTCCTCATCTCCCCATTTCCCCATCTCTTTCAACTCGGGCAATTCATACTGTTCCACAATTCGCTTGGCAAATTCGGGAACGTGTTTTTCTAACTTCTCGGGATGATTGCGTTTTGTATACAAATAATTCCGTGTAAAGTGAGAATCTATGGAAAATCGGGCATATTCCAAACCTTTGGGACCAATTTTTTCAATCACTACACCCATTAATTTCGCTGCCCACATGGGATGAGTTACACCTTTGTCGTAGGCAGGAATACTTTGTTGTACTGCGGCTTGGCGATTTCCCTGAGACATTACTGCTTGGGTATTAATTTGGTCTTTCACCAATTCGAGCATTTCTTTACCGCGATCGTTTCTGACCACAATCCACTGCCAGCCAAATGGTGCGCCCATATACCCAACTACGATATCTGCTAGTGAATTCACGTAGTCAAAACAACTCATACAAGAAGGAGCGAACACGTCTTTGAGTTTATTGGTTTTTAAACCAAAGAAAGGTACTGTTTCAGTGGAGCCATCCTCGTGTTTAAAATGAACTCGGAAGTCCTGCATAAATTCATAATGCACTACTGTATCGGGAGATTTACTCGTTGTTTCGAGAAACTTTTGTAATCCAGCACGAGTGACATTATCAACGCAAGGTGTACCCAATACATAAAGCTTTTCCAAACCAAGCTGTTTTTCTACGGCGCGTAATGCTTGGATTTGACAACCAACACCAATTACTAATAACCGTTTCATTCCCGATTTTTCAACTTGTTCTAATACGGAAAGATTTGGTGAAAGAGTTGGTTTATTGACTCTTGCTGCCAGTATTTCTTCGGCTGTGCGAGCAATAACTGGCATTGGTTGAAAACGATCTTCTTTAGTATTTTGTACGCAAACAACACCTTCCACAATACCGCGTTCGAGCATTTCAATGGCGATCGTACTCACAATTCCCGTCCATTGGGCACCTGGAATTGGTTCTTTTTTCCGCGCTGCCATCATTTCTTGTTGAACTCCGAAATAAAGCTCGTCGGGGTTATCAGGATTGCGCGATCGCAAGTGACTTTGTTCTTCAAGTTCCTCTATTTGTTGATTAAGAAAAGCACAAGCTTCTTTGACATAATGCACATAATATGTATCACAAAGTCCGCAATCACTACATAATTCTTTTGCAGGGCGGGGGCTTCCTGGTTTGAGGGCTTTGGCTTTTTTGTGAGGGAGGGTAGAAGTCATTTTAAGCGCAGTTTATTAACTAAGAATTTAAGATAGCCCAAGGTGAGACTTGAAACACATTTTAAGAATAGATTTTAATATTTCATTGATTTCTCCTGAACGACAATAGGATTCTTTGTTAATTGCTAACGTAATAATTAGAACTCAAATTTTCAGTAAAATGACTAATAAGCCTGAAGAACTCAAAGATAAAGCAGAAGGTGCGGCATTAGTTGCCGGAGGAACAGCAGCAGGAGCAGGTGCATCCGCTGTAGTAGGCGGAATGGGATTAGTAGGCGGATTTGGAGGTGTAGCAATTGGTATGGCTCCCGTTGCGGCTGCAGGAGCAGTTGCAGGTTCAGCAGCTTATGGAGCTAAGAAAGCTATAGAAGAAGGAGATGCAAAAGCCTTAGGTGCAGTTGCAGGTGGAGCAGCAGCAGGTGCTGGTGTTGCTGCAACTGTTGGAGGTATGGGTTTAGCTGTTGGTGGAACAGCTGTTGCCATTGGTACAGCTCCAGTTGTAGCAGCAGGTGCAGTTGCAGGATTAGCCGCTTATGGTTTGAATAAGTTGTTTAAAAAAAAAGATAGTCTTAAGACATTAACAACATCTAATAATGCAGCGGAAGTAGAAGAATTAGACAAAACAGCAACAGGGGAAACTTCAATACAGGTTTTTGAACGGATGGAAAAGAAAATATTGCAAATGGAAGCTGATTTAGCTGCCAAACGGAAGTTATAAGTCTTTTTATCCGTAACTTATCCCACGATTATAAAAATGCTTATTTGTTTGAGTTAGCTTGTTACGAGATTAATACCAATTCTGTATGAGGCTGCGCTAAATCGCTCTGGGCTTAAAAGCTGGAGCTATAGTTACGAAGCCCACCTCCGTGGACTAAATTAAGCGCATCTTTATAAAGAAATGGTATAAGGATATAAGAAAAATTAAGGAACTACATGGAATATAAAAAATACATTTTTAGTCCTCTTTCAGAGGATTTTTGCTATTAGACTGGGATTTACAATCTCAGGCAAGCTCGTAATCACATTTACCTGATTACAAGCAATCTTATACAGCTAACATATAATCAATCATCGGTGCGTGACGCGACAAAAAATCCATATTCAATAGTATATTTTCCAACCGTCACGCACCCTACACGATAAAAAAAATTAGATTTATTGATACATAAACAAACTGAAAAAAATCAAACAACCTCTGCTGTCATTCCTTCTTTACAACCCAAACTTCTACGCTCTTTAAAAAATACCTGTTTCATTCCTTGAGTATAGGGTTTTAACAAATTATTTTGTTCTGAATCTAAACGACTTTCCATTTCTGAAGCTAATACTTCGCACCATTTTTGAGTTAATTCCCATTTGATTTCAACTCCCTCTACAACCATGGCACATAAAGGAATTAATTCTTGTTCAATTGGTGTCATACTCTTTTCTAAAAAGCACAATAAAATATAAGCTTGGAACATATTTAAATCGCGGAGGCAAGAGTGAGTGATACCACGATCGATTAATTTACCTCTTCGGCTACTAGTATTAGGTAACAATTCGATTAGCTGATGATAAACTGATTGAGCTATTTCCGGCGCAGATGGCATTATTTGTTCTATAAGCTTCAATTGCGGGGAATCTAATTCATAATTAGCAGCATTAGAACAAACTCTTTGCCAAGGCATTGCTACTTGCTCTTCAACAAATTTCAAATAAGGACCTAATAATATTTGTTCGGCAAATGTCAACCTTTTAAGAATTAATTTGTTGGTAAAATTTAATTGTGAGGTCATAAAACCAAGACTGCGCCAATCTTTAGATGCAACGTGCTGCTCTTGAAATATGATTAATATTGGTTCTAAAGCATAGGCAAGTTCTTCTACTGCTGGTATAACCCACTGAGAAAGAGAGTTATTTTCTACTTCTATTTTCGGTGACTGCTGTTGATAAACCTCTATTAACTTTCTATAAACACGAAAAGCAAATTTTGTAATGCGTCTTGCTTCGCTTAAATCTAAAACATTTGGAATATAACTGTAGAGGTTTTTCGTTTGTATCCATCCCATCTGACAATTTACATCGAGCATTTTATCTTTTAACTTCTTAGTAGTCTCAGCCCTACCTTCTGCTTTTGCTGCCTTTAACAATTCATCGCAAGATGAAGAATTACCTAAGAGTGAAGATATTTCTGGTGTATAACGCCGTGCCCAAATATTAAGTAAACGCTCAGATGAAGGTGAGTTCTCAATTTTAGAAGTTTTTAACATACACTTTTCCTTTTTATTTTATGACACGTTTTTATGGGAGCGATAAATCAGCTGATGGCAAATTATTCCTATTTTTATATCCGATACAAAATTTATGTTAAATAAAATGTAACTATAAAACAAGAAAAATAAGTTAAGTTATTCACTTATTTTGATGAAAATATCTTGTATTACTATTTTATTTTTTTTTCAAAACTGGTTATTCAAATATTTACGTATATATACTTTATTTTTGGGAAAATAAGTATTTCTATATGCTAATAACTAAAATCAATAGTTATTTACACTGAATAGTGCTGGTTGTAAAGATTATACATCTGTCTCAATATGATACCTCATACACGCAGGTCAATATAGACTGTTTAAGTCAAATCGTAATTTTTCAAATAACAGTACTCTAAAAAATAAATTTTGAAAAACTTTACCAGAATTTTATCGTACTTTACTAATTCTTTAGCACAATTGACAGTTCAAAAGCTTGAAGGAAAAATCAGATTTGATATAATTTCTGTAACAATGATAACAAAAAACTGTTGTTTTATTGTTTTAGCAATAAGTTAAAGCGTTAAATGAAAATTCCAACAGCCTCATGGTTAGTTTCTCTTGAGTAGAAAAACTTAACTTAATGTGGCTGCAATTGTTTTTATTGTCCAGGTTAAATCTACCTTCATATAAATTATCGGATACCCAATTCTATCCAATACCCCATATCTCAGTTATTAGAAAACTTGAAAAATAAACCTATTTGTATCTTTTGTTATATAAACTACAAGGATATTCAATAGGTTTGTAGTTTTATATACAACTCGATTTTCAAGTTTTTTTTATAGTTGCAATTATGAGCAAATTAAGTCGTTGAAGCTTGCCGTCATCTATTATCAAATAAAAATAGTAGCTAAAAACAGAATTTAGTTTGGAAGAATAAAGAATATTGTTATCTGATATCTATTCTTTTCTTTAAAATTAACACTTAATCTTGCAAATTTGAGCGGCATAATTTCAATTTTGCATTTTAGTTTAATCTCTGTTTAAATAACTGACTTCCTATTCTAATTTTATTAGTAAATACTGCTAAAAAAATATTACTTTCTCTTAGAGGATATTATTTCATTATTTTTATCAGCAGAAATTTAATAAAATATATTGTCTATTAGAGAGTAAAACAAATCATCATTTTAATATTGTTGCACTGTATGAAAATTTGTTATAATTTTTAATTATGTAGGTAAATAAATAAATCCGAGTCTTCTCAATCAGTTTTAAGTATTTTTACCCAAGAATATTTAGATTATACCCAAGTAAGTTAAAGAGTATAGATATATTTTTACTTGGGAATAAAGCTATTGCTCCTTGAGGTAAGGAATGAAAAAAACAGTACAATGCTGATTGAGTAAATACTTTTCATCTCAAATCCATAATATATAGCTTGATATTTTTCAATTAATAATCCGATTTTTTAAATAATTACAGGGATATCTATAAACAGCTTGGATTAAGTATGTTAACCACAAAATACAAGGAGTTGACCTAGATATGCAATTAGAAGAAATGGACGCAATTAAACAATTAGAAGAAGAAGCATGGTCAGAGCTTCAAAAGACAATCATCTACTATAAAGACCGTCCAGTTGGTACGGTAGCGGCTTTAGATGGAAGTGTAGACTCATTGAATTACGATCAATGTTTTGTCAGAGATTTTGTTTCATCTGCTCTACTTTTTCTTATTAAAGGAAAAGCGGATATAGTCCGTAATTTTTTAGAAGAAACTTTGAAATTGCAGCCCAAAGAGAACCAGTTGGATGCTTATAAACCAGGTCAAGGTATAATGCCAGCTAGTTTCAAAGTAGTATCTCATGATGGAGAAGAGTATTTAGAAGCGGATTTTGGCGAACATGCGATTGCAAGGGTTACACCAATTGATTCTTGTTTTTGGTGGTTGGTAATATTGCGTGCTTATGTAGTTTCCACAAAAGATTATTCACTGGTATATCAACCGGAGTTTCAAAAAGGTATTGGGCTAATTTTGGAACTTTGTTTGGCAACTAGCTTTGATATGTATCCAACGCTGTTAGTTCCCGATGGCGCTTGTATGATTGATAGACGCTTGGGTATTTACGGGCACCCTTTAGAAATTCAATCTTTATTTTATGCAGCATTGCGTGCAGCACGGGAAATGTTAATCTGTCATGGAAATCAAGATTGGGTGGTTGCTATTGATAATCGCTTACCTATTTTGCGTGCCCATATTCGTAAGCATTATTGGATAGATCTTAAACGTCTGAATGCAATTTATCGTTATAAAGGAGAAGAATACGGTAAAGAAGCTGTTAATCAATTTAATATATATGTAGATTCACTTCCTTATTACGAATTAGATAAGTGGTTACCAAAAGAAGGTGGTTATTTAGCAGGTAATATAGGGCCATCACAGTTAGATACTCGTTTCTTTTCTTTAGGTAATTTGATGGCAATTATTTGCGATTTGGCAAGTGAAGAACAATCTGAAGCCATTATGAATCTTATTGAAAAGAGATGGAGTGATTTGGTGGGAGAGATGCCGATGAAAATTACTTTTCCGGCATTAGAAAATGAAGAATATAAAATTATAACTGGATGCGATCCGAAGAACATTCCTTGGTCATATCTTAATGGTGGAAATTGGCCTGTTTTAATGTGGATGTTAGCGGCGGCAGCGATTAAAACGAATAAAATATGTATTGCTGAAAGAGCAATTCATATTGCCCAATTTCGTCTTCAGGAAGATGAATGGCCGGAATATTATGATGGTAAGCGGGGAAGATTGATTGGCAAGCAAGCTAGAAAATATCAAACTTGGACAATTGCCGGATTACTATTGGCAAAAGAAATGGTTCAAGAACCATCTAATTTATCATTAGTTAGTTTTGAGCCATTCACTGTGGAAGAAACTTCTAGGGCTTGCGAATTTGAAATTGACAGCTTTGATGCTTAACTCACGTTAACAATTTTTGCTAATAATTCCTCTCACGGGCACCCTTCACTCATGGAAGGTTATAAGGTAAAGTGAGAGGAATTATTTTGTTTAAAATGGGACATGGGGCATAGGTTAAAGGTTCAAGTAGAAGAATTTCAATTTCTCCCCACGCCACTTGCGTGACACTCAAGAAACCCTAACCGAGCAGTGGCTCCTCTCCCCCTCTCCCCCTCTCCCCCTCCCCCTCTCCTATGAATTCCCCCCGTCAACAAGCTTTTATTGCCCTACGAGATGTTCATAAGGGGGCTTATGCTGACGTAGCGCTAGATAGAGTGCTGCGAAAAGTTGATTTACCCGATAACGAGCGCCGCTTGGTGACAGAATTGGTTTACGGTAGCGTCAGAAGACAGCGTACTCTCGATGCAATTATTGACCAATTAGCTAAAAAAAAATCTCATCAACAACCTTTATTGCTGCGCACTATCTTACATTTGGGTTTGTATCAACTGCAATTCCAATCACGAATTCCTCCTAGTGCTGCTGTTAATACTACCGTTCAATTAGCTAAGGATAATGGTTTTTCTGGTCTTTCTGGTTTTGTTAATGGTTTGTTAAGACACTATATTCGACTGGGGGAGAATAAAGAGGGGGGAGAATCTTCTAGTATTCCCATAAGATTACCGGAAAATCCTGTGGAACGCTTGGGTATTGTACATAGTTTTCCAGATTGGATTGTCAGTCTATGGATAGAACAGTTTGGTTTAGAGGAAACAGAACAATTATGTCAGTGGATGAACCAAACACCTACGATTGATTTGCGAGTTAACCAACTAAGTTCATCTCGTTCTGAAGTTGAAGCGGTTTTACAAAATCAAGGTATTTTATGTCAGCACCTTACTAATTTACCTCAATCTTTACGTTTTCTCAGTAAGACGGGTGCTATTAAGAATTTACCTGGTTTTAACGAAGGGTGGTGGACAGTACAAGATAGTAGCGCTCAATTAGTGAGTTATTTACTTAATCCACAAAAAGGTGAAGTGATAATTGATGCTTGTGCGGCACCCGGAGGTAAAACAACCCACATTGCCGAATTAATCGGAGATGAAGGCAAAATTTGGGCTTGCGATCGCACTGATTCTCGTCTCCGTAAGTTGCAACAAAATACTCAACGTCTCAATTTAAAGTCAATTCAAATTTGTGTCGGTGACAGTCGCTATTTAACCCAATTTGAAAATTCTGCCGATAAAGTATTACTTGATGTTCCTTGTTCTGGTTTGGGAACTCTCCACCGTCACGCTGATGCACGTTGGCGACAAACTCCGGAAAGTGTAGGGGAACTTTCTACACTTCAAAAAGAACTACTTTTACATACTTCAACTTTTGTCAAGGATGGTGGTTCCTTAGTTTATTCTACCTGTACCTTGCATCCAGCAGAAAACGAAGGTGTTATCAAATCCTTTTTAGAGTCACATCCTAATTGGGAAATCGAAGCTCCTGCTACTGATTCATCTTCTGGTGAATATGGAACGAAGGAAGGTTGGATTAAAGTACTGCCCCATAAACACAATATGGATGGTTTCTTTATGGTGCGTTTAAGAAAAAAGAACAACTAAAATTGTAAGATTTTGTTAAAGACAAATTTTTTTAAGGAGGTGAACATGGTAAGTAACCCTGATGTCAAACAATTATTAAAAATCTTAATTGCAGCAGCTTGGATTGATGGTAGGATTCAACCGGAAGAAAGAGAGTATCTTCGACAAATAGCTCAAGAAAAAGATATCGCCACAGATCCAGAAATTAAACCCTGGCTTTACGAATTAGTTCCCGTAAAACCAGCCGAATGTTACGAATGGGTTACAGAGTATTTGGGTAATTCTCCCAGCACTGAAGATTGTCAAAACTTAATTCAAGAGATCGGCGGTTTAATTTACAGTGATGGTGAGGTGGCTATTGAAGAAGCCAGGTTATTAGCTAAATTACAGCAATTATCCGATGAGAGTGAGTCAAAGCAAGGGCATTTAAATACCATTCTTAAACAAGTTCAAAAACTTTATCGTCGTTGGGTTGAAGTGCAAAACTGATTTATAGTTTACGGAATTGGAAGGAACGAAACTAAGAGTGAGGAGTGAAGAGTTAAGTTTTTACTTCTCCCCATTCCTTATTGCCAATTATTACTTACCACAAGGCATATGCTTATATCATTTTCAAGTTTTACTTTTCAATTCTGAATAATTTATCTAAGTATAAAAACTAGTATGTAAAGTCGTAATTATAGCTTTATTAAAGAAAACGCGATACCTCTGGAAACTCTGGAAGTGCTGGTGTTATGCTGCAAGCAGCGAAGGAAACACTTGTATAATAGTTACCAGGGTTGTAATGATGTTTTCAAATATATTTAAAAAAGTAGCTGTGTTTGGAGCTAGTACTGTAGCAGGGGTTGCTCTAAGTGGAGCGATCGCAACGAATTCAGCCCAGGCTGCAAGTATGACTTACCGTTCCGAATTTAGTGTTACTTCAAATACTTTCAATAATGATTTTATAACTGGAGATTTTGATTTCACCAAAACTGAACTGGATTCTGGTGGATTCAGCTACGAGGTGACAGGCTTTAATGCCAATGTGCTCAATGAGGAGTTTACCTTGAGTGATATTAGAAAAAAACCAAATCAATTCGGTGCAATTAATCAGATTTTTGTGCCAGAAAGCTATCAAGCTATTTTACAAAGCGCGATAAATGGCAAAAATTCCGATATAGTGAATAGTGATCTTGGGGAAGGGAATTCCACTTTCACCTTTGGATTTGATTTTGGGGATGGTAATTTTCAAGCAGATCAATTCGACTTTGATTTTACCTCAGAAGATTTGGATAATGCTGCGGAATTAGCATCTAATTTAATAACATCAATTCCTTCTAATGTCACAAGATTTTCTGTATATTTGAGTTTATTGGAGGGTGGACAAATAAATGTTACAACTAAAAATGTTACAACTAAAGCAGTTCCAGAACCAACTACATTATTCGGCATCGGGGTTGTAACGGTTGGATTAGCAGCCACTCGACGTAAACGTGCAAGCAAGAAAATCAAACAGAAAGCAGCAGCATAATACTATTTTACAAATTTGAGATTTTAGATTTTCCTTGCATCATTAGAAATTTGAAAATTGAGAATAGTAAATTAAGCCGGAGACTTGAATCTCCGGCTTATTTTTATTTATTGGATACAAAAATTTAGCTTGATGTGACATCGTCTCTGGTTAAACAGTTATCATATTTGATCTGAGTAATAAGTAATGAGTAATAAGTAATAAGTAATAAGTAATAAGTATTCATGAGTAGTAGATAATAACTGCCATCTTTTCAATAGGGTTATATAGTAAGTAATTAGCCAGACTTGATCAGGACTTACGCAACTGGCACATTTTTTTGTAGGGTGCTCGTACACTCACTAATATTGAACGTAATAATAAGGCAATCAGTGTACGGCACCACCCAAATCTTGTGACGCTTGCGTAAGTCCTATTGATATGATGCTTACCACAAAACTTCAGTAACTACCTTTTACTACCGCTGTATGTTTCTTCTGAACTCATAATGTGTAATATTTGTTGCAATCGATCTGGTGATTCAAGTAAATAAACGTAACTAAAACTATATTTTTTGGTGATTTTTTTAACCTATATTTACGAGTAAAATATCAATTCTTCACCTAATATAGTCTCCGATTTTTTATACTGTGTTTAGATAACAAGCATGAATGTTGACCAAACAACGGTCATATCTCTAAAAATCCAAGCTTTTAGCCAAGCCAAATTTTAGAAACCTTTAAGTATAAAAAAGAGAAGGAACAGGAGACTTTAATATGAAACGCGCTGCTAAAAAACTTTTAATCGCGACATCAATTGCTGCTGGTATGGGTGGAATTTTTACTGCTCCGGCATTGGCAGGTAGCTTCACTAATAGTACTATTAGTATTGGTGGAGCGGATGATTATTTAGTATATGATTCTAATGGTACCAATACATTTCTTGATAACAGTGCTGATCTTCAAACAGTTTTAGATGGTAATGCAGCGAATCCTGGAGGTAACGTAGAGTTAGCAGCTAAGAGTGAAAAAGATGAATTTGATTTTACAAAGAATACGACTTTAAAAGGTAAAATTGGCGGTAAAGATATTACTCTGAGTAGTTTAACAAAAGAAGACTGGGACACTACGAATGATAGTGGTATGAGCTTTGGTGAACGGTGGTTTAATGAAGCTTTAATCGCAAATGGATTTGAAACATTGCTGCAAACTCCTTCCTTCATAATTAAAGGAATATTTGGCGTGGATGATCTGTTTTCCGTGTTTGAATCTGAAGTAGGCTTGGAGCGCTTCAGCGATCCAAATATTTCCTATGTAAATCAAGATATTACTGGTGAAATTAGTATTGGATTAGCAGGTCATTATGATGCTAAAAGTATACCATTACTAGAGAATTTATTGGCAGTGGCAGATGGTTTTCGCGATCCTAGTAAAAGGGGGACAGCAATACAAGTAAGTGAAGTTGTAAAAGTAACTTATGATGAGAAAACTGACTTTTTATACAGCTTTGAAGCTACTGAAACTGGGTTAACGGATAAAGACGATGGTTTTTCCCACAACGGTAATTATGAAGTTACCCTAAAGGGAAAGAATGTGGACTTTTCCCGCGCAGCAGCAGTACCAGAACCTTCAGTTATGTTAGGTTTATTGAGTGTAGCAGGAATATTTGTTTCCAAACGTAGAGAAAAGAAAGCCTAGGGAAACAAGTACAAATAATCTTTTAAACTGTCTCACGCCCACAATGTGGCAACAAAAAATAAAACCAAACATAAAACTAAGTCGGAGGGTTCAACTCTCCGGCTTATTTTAATGTATTTTAATTTAAATTAATTTTCACCTACACTCTTGTTTTCTTCCTTTTCAACTTCAGGTACAAAATCAGGACGCTTCTTACTTTCCCAACCAGCAGGACGCTTAGAATTGTACCAAGCAATGGAACCAATACCGACAGCGGCTATAAAACCTACTACATAAACAGCTGTAAAAGCCCAAGGGAAACTAAGTCCAGTTGCTGTATCTGTAGCTGTTTGCATTAATAAATTCATAAATCTCTTCTCCTAAAATCAGCAACATTACTTAATAATGTCTTAAATCCAGCGTAGCATCCAATGGGAGAAGAGGAGAGGGGGAGATGGGGAAGCAGGGGGAGC
>JBHJJJ010000298.1:0-6059 GCA_050042755.1 Rivularia sp. (in: cyanobacteria) | reverse complement strand
TAAAAAGCCCGCAGGCTATAAGCCTGGGGCTACACAAGTAAACCCCACCGTAAGGTGGGCTAATAATTTCTACAGCCCACCTTACGGTGGGCTTCGTTTTGGTAGCCGCACCCTTGTAGGGTGTCGGGTAAAATGTTTTTTAAAATTGGGATGCTCCCAATTCATATGGCGAAATATTAGTTAATAATGTATTTTTCCTGAATTTGTATTTTAAAATACTCCGAAATCGAATGCGAAGGCTTGTATCTAAGTAAAATAACAAACAAGCAGTTACAGATGTGGAATAATGTTGCCAAACCCCAGTGTAGTAAGCTTAATTGAGCAAGGGCAGGAACAACTAGATAAGGGAGATTACGCAGCCGCTTTAGAAATTTTTCATCAAGCAGCCGCAGAAGCACCGCAAAATCACGAGGTGTTATATGGTTTGGGGTTGGCTTGCTATCGTTTGGAAAGGTACTCCGAAGCGGTGGAATATCTCAATCAAGCTTTGGGAATTAAGCCGAATTATATTTTGGCATTGGTAAGAAGGGGTTTGGCTTATGGGGAATTGAAGAAAACGCAGCAAGCTGAAGTCGATTTTCAGCAAGCTATCGCATTGACACCTGAAGATGCCGAAGATTGGCGGGGTAGGGGAATTGCGTTTGATGAGTTAGGAAGGTATGAGGATGCGATTGTCTCTTATGAAAAAGCTATAGAAATTAAATCTGATGATTACAAAGCTTGGATTAACCGAGGTAATGCGCTGTTTTATTTAGAAAGATATGAAGATGGGATTGCTTCCTACAACAAAGCCATAGAAATCAAACCTGACGATTACACAGCTTGGGGAATCCGGGGTATTGCGCTAGATAATTTAGGAAGGTATGAAGAAGCCGTTGCTGCTTATAACAAAGCTATAGAAATCAAACCTGATTATCACTATGCTTGGTTTAACCGAGGTAATGCGCTGTTTAATTTAGAAAGATATGAAGATGCGATTGCTTCCTACAACAAAGCTATAGAAATCAAACCTGATGATTACGACACTTGGTTTGAGCGAGGTAGTGCGCTGTTTAATTTAGAAAGATATGAAGAAGCCGCTGCTGTTTATAACAAAGCTATAGAAATCAAGCCTGGTGATTACTATGCTTGGAATAACCAAGGAATTGCACTGGGTAATTTAGGAAGGTATGAAGATGCGATTGCTTCCTTCAACAAAGCCATAGAAATTAACCCTGACGATGACTATGCTTGGGTTGAGCGTGGTAGTGCGTTGAGTAATTTAGGAAGGTATGAAGATGCAGTTACTGATTACGAAAAAGCCATAGAAATCAACCCTGATGATTATGATGTTTGGAATAACCGAGGTGATGCGCTGAATGATTTAGGAAGGTATGAAGAAGCTGTTGCAGCTTATAACAAAGCTATAGAAATTAAACCCGATGATTACCATGCTTGGTTTAGCCGAGGTGGTGCGCTGTTTAATTTAGAAAGATATGAAGAAGCCGTTGCTGCTTATAACAAAGCTATAGAAATTAAACCCGATGATTACCATGCTTGGAATAATCGGGGTACTCTGTTAGATGAATTGGGAAGGTATGAAGAGGCGATTGCTTCCTACAACAAAGCTATAGAAATCAACCCTGACGAAGACTATGCTTGGGTTAAGCGTGGTAGCGCGTTGAGTAATTTAGGAAGGTATGAAGACGCAGTTGCTGATTTTGATAAAGCCATAGAAATCAACCCTAATGATAACTACGCTTGGTTTAACCGGGGTAATACGCTGGATAATTTAAAAAGGCATGAAGATGCGATTGCTTCCTACAACAAAGCTATAGAAATCAAAACTGACGATTACGATGCTTGGAATAACCTCGGTGTTGCGTTGAGTAATTTAAAAAGGCATGAAGAAGCAATCGCCCCTTTTGATCAAGCCTTACGCTTAACAGATTACCAAGAATGGACAGCTTGGGGAAACCGGGGTGTTGCACTCCTTAAATCCAAAGGCTATAAACCCGCAATCAAAACCTGGGATGATGGCATCAAAGCGCTAAAACCCGAAAATCCAGACTGTAAAGAAGGCTGTGGTGAATTATATCGTCAAAAAGGCAAAATTTTGTACGAATACGCCACTGAAGAATCTGAACCTTTCACCATCTGGTTTGCAGCAAAAGATAGTTATGAAAAAGCTTTAAATTTCTTTTCCTTTGATAATGATACATTTCGCGATCGCCATTTACAAGTATTACAAGAATTACTAAAAGTATGTTCTGCTTTAGGTGACGAAAGGGCATCTCAAAAATATATCGAAAAAGCTGCTCAAAGATTAGAAGAATTGCTGGCAGCATGCGAAACTAAAGGACAGAAAATTACCTTGGAGCGGAAATATGCTGCTTTCAATCAGTTGCGAGTAGATATTAAACTTCAATCAAATGAGGTAAATAAAGAAATCGCTGCTTTAGAATTAGCGGAAAAACGAAAAAATACCTGTCTTGCTTGGTTGCAAGAAAATTGGGATTATCAACCACCGAAGTTAACTTACCAAGATATCCAATCACTACTTAATCCTAAAACAGCGGCGATTTTTTGGCACATCAGCCCTAATGCTATTACTACTTTTATTATTAAACGCGATCGACAACCTATAGTTTTATCTCCTCAATCTAGTAAAAATAAAAAGTTCAATTTTTATTGCAACTCACAGCAGTCAGAAGAATCAAAAGCATATCTCGAACAATTACAAAACTTTCAAAACTGGATCGAGGAATGGAAACAAGATTATCAAAATTACTGCCAAGAGGATTATATCGATACAACGAAAGAAACAGCCCCTTGGCGAACAAAAATGAAGAGTTTGCTTAATGAATTAGGTAAAATCTTAGAAATTAACCGAATTACAGAACAACTTGGAGGTATTGAACAACTAATTTTAATTCCTCACCGAGAATTACATCTACTACCTTTAGACTACCTATTCTCCAAACGCTTTAACATCATATATTTACCTAGTTTTCAAATTGGTTTTAAATTTAATAGACAATTTCCAATTGTCACAAAATCAGTTTCTCAATTACTGAATGTCACAACGAATGATCTAGTCTTTAACACCATTGAATCTACCGCTCTTTCTACAATATATGACCATTATAATCGGTTAGAAATTCTGAGTGTAAAACCAAAATCATTAACTACAGCTTTACAGAAAAATAGCGGATACTTCCACTTTACCGGGCATGGATACCATGTACCAGATAACCCTAGAGAATCAGCTTTAGTTTTAGCAGAATCAGAACAATTAACTTTAGCGGATATTATTGATAACGAACAATTAGACTTGAGTAAGTATGAATTAATTTGTCTTTCTGCTTGCGAAACGGGAATTACTAGTACCTACAGTTTAGTAGATGAATATGTAGGTTTAGTCAGTGGATTTCTTGCTAAAGGTGCTACTTATGTTCTGAGTACACTTTGGACAGTAGATGAACGTTCTAGCGCGTTATTAATGATTCAATTTTATCAGTTAATGCAGCAAGGAAAAACACCCGCCATTGCATTGAAACAAGCTAAAGAATGGTTACGTCAACTTACTTATGAAAAATTAGCAACCTGGTATTGCGATTTAAGCGATAAATTATATGAACAACAATGTAAGGAGTATTTAAAAACTGAAGCATTAATTATTCAAAACGATTCAAATAAAATAACATCGATGGAGACAATTTACGAAGATCCTTATTATTGGGCTGGGTTTATTTTAACTGGTAAACCCGGGTGAGTATAATTCGTAATTCGTAATTCGTAATTCGTGAATTACTCAACTCCGATTCACACCTCATACAATTTAAATTACTTTCTATTGCTTCAGTCAAAAAAGTGAATATTTCTAAATATTAACGGTAAAAACTAACATTATCTCATTAGTATTATGCTCAACCATCTACAACAAGTCACAATCCAAGCATTTATTACAGCTTTAGCAGAATTAGATGCGCCATTACCAGCAGATTTACAAAAGCAAGTTAATCAAGTAGGTGCTATTTTATCAACACAAACAAAACGTGCTATTGACGAATTAGCAGAATTAGCAAAACATGCTTATATTAATCAACTTTATCTACAAGCGCGGTCAAATATTCAAACAGAATATCACACTCAGGAGCGTAATCTAAAACATCGCAATCCTCAAAAGGAAAGCGAAACTAGAAATACTCCACCATATATTACAGAGAATATAGCAAAGGCTCCTCCTTTAGATTTAGAAAAGCAACAATCTATTTTACAAGCCTCAGATTCTGTAAAGGAAGCTCAGAAAATCAGACGAGGCTTATTATGAGTAAAATAAATTATCCGACTCTAGATTTATTTATCTACAATCGCACACCAGAATCAGCACAGCAGAAATATGAAAATTATTGGAATGATTTAGACAGCAAACATCAAACAGAAAAGAAAGAATCAACAAGCAATTATAAAATATTTTGTCAAACTGAAGAAAAAGACGAACAAATAGATATCTACTATCTTCGCAAATCTATTCAAGATACATACTTACTGTATTACAACTGTTCTCAAGATAAAGAATATGAATTATCTCAACTAACACATGTTATCACCAAGCTCAAAAATTTAGCAGTACTACCACAAATAGAAAAATTAGATCCAGGAAAACTTTCCCAAAATGGCTATTTAGGAAAAACTTGGATGATATCTATTTGGACAAATGATAGTAATGAATTTACTCAAGATGTTGCCGCAAATCTTTATCATTGTTTAATTAATCGTAAACATCAACACCAACAAGTAGGAAAATTCTTAGGTGCTGAAGTTTGGGAAATGTGGTGTGAAGATACCGAATGGGGAGGAATAGACAAAGATAGTCATGTTATGGCGATTGTTTATCCCGATGAGTCAAAATTTGCTCGAGGTGCTAAATATTATGAATATTGGTACGATTTGCTGTTATATAGACATAAAATTATCTGGGCTTATCAAAATGGTAGAAAGTTAAAATCCCAGCTTTCCGAGCAATACGATAAGAGTTTAATAGATTCAACAGGTTTATCTGATAAAGGTTTCGCTCAACTCAAAAAAGATTTACAACAAAATACTAATTGCCTAACTACCTACGTGAGAAATATTAATCTTCTAGAAACTCAACAACATACAATAGAAGTTAATTTACGGAATTATGAAAAAACCTGCGAATATGAGTTCAAAACTGCAACTTTTCTTGAAAAATTTAGCCAGATAGTTAAACAAAAATATCAAACACAGTTAGAAAAAGATTATCTTGGTTTAAATCCTGGATTAGCAATCTTAGAAAACGTCACCTCTACTATTCGCGGTATGGTAGAAATAGAACAAGCACAACAAGAGCGTAACCTTAATAATACCGTAGCTATTTTTGGAGTCGGATTGGCAACTAGCCAATTAACATCCGCTGTTATTCTTGATCAAAAATCCCCAAACAAAGATATTCCCTTCTACAATACAACAGCATTTAAATCTAGTGTATCTTGGGGTATAGCTGCTAGCTTCTTTATGTGGATTTTTCTTTATTTAATTCGCTCTTTTCAAGGTAAAAGATAATCTATCAATCATCAATCCAACTAAAAAACCACTATACATGACTAAAAATGCACCAAATTGAGCCGCATTGAGGCAAGCTTTGTTTGTATATCCCTTCTCAGTCTAAGATTACCTATAAAAATTTCTCCCCCTGCTTCCTTTGCTCCCCTCAATTAATTCGTTACTGACTACTCCCTTCGGGCTCTAAAATTACCGATATAATTTCTTCTCCCCCTGCCCCCTGCTCCCTGCTCCCTGCCTTCGACTAATGGTAATCTTCTAGCGGGATAGGAGTAATCTAAATCATCCCCCGCTGTCTTTCCCTCTGCAAATAATCCAAAGAATTATCGATAGATTTAACAGCTTGTCGAGGAATTTCAAACTCAGATTTTTCCATAACTTCCAGTGTCTTCTCAAAATCACTAATTGCTTGATTCAATTCTTCATCTGATAACCCACTGACTAAGATACGCAAATTAAGTGCAAAATTACTCACAGCATAAGCAGCATCG
>JBHJJJ010000297.1:0-14480 GCA_050042755.1 Rivularia sp. (in: cyanobacteria) | reverse complement strand
CTTCCACCATGTAACTCCACGATACTGCGACAAATTGCTAAACCTAAACCGGTACCTTCGTGGTTGCGAGAATCAGAGGAATCTACTTGTTGAAAGCGTCCAAAAATGATTTCTAGTTTATCTTGCTCAATACCGCATCCGGTATCTTTAATTGCAAATAATAGGGAAGAATCTTGTTCAAAGGCTGTTAGCCAAACTGTGTCACCCGATGTAGAAAATCTAATTGCGTTACTGAGTAAATTAGTTAATACTTGAATAATGCGATCGCAATCTGCTGGGAGTTTGATAACTGGTGAATTGTCGGTAATTTCCTTGTCAAAAAATGATGCTGATTCAGTTAATTGATTAGTTGAGTATTGAAATAAGTCAGTTGTGTTTGAGGGCGTTGCCTCTCTTCCTGAGATAGCCCGGCTAATTGTTTCAGATAATCCCTGGTTAACCGATAGTTTGACTTGTGCTTTGTCGGCTAAAGCCTGAACTAATAAAACTGCTGGTGCAATCAAATCGGCAACAGTAGTGAGTTGCTTATGCATTGTAACTTTTCCCGATTCGATGCACTCGATGTCGAGGATATCGTTAATGAGTCTAACTAAACATTCGCTGCTATGGCACGCAATTTGTAACAATCGTTTGCCACGATGGGAACTTGTTTCAATTAAACCATTAGTCAGCATTCCCAAAGAGCCGTGAATTGAAGTTAAAGGGGTACGGAGTTCGTGAGAAACTACAGAAACAAACTCATTTTTCATGCGCTCAATTTGTTTGCGGTTACTCACATCTTGTAAATAAACCGTATAAACTATTTTTTCGCCTAATTTCAACTTGGAAATGGAAGCTTCTGCGGGAAACTCGCTTTTATCCTTGCGTCTACCCTTAATTTCCCGTCGCTCTCCCATTTTCCTGGCCGAATTAAGGGATTTACCAAAATCTGCTACATGGTGACGGTGAGCTGCTACTGAGCCTTCGGGTAAAAGTATATCTAAAGGTTTTCCGAGTACTTCCGAAACGGAATAACCAAAAATCTTCTCGGCACCTTGATTGAATAAAGTAATGCGCTGATTGCTATCAATAGAAATAATTGCATCGTCTGCAATGTCTACAATACCGGCAAATTGTGCTTGAGAGTCTCGCAGTTTTTCTTGCGCTCGCTGAGTTTGCTCTAATTCTAATTGTAAACGTTTATTCATCTCTACTAACTCTGCTGTACGTTCTACGACTTTATTTTCTAATGTCTCTTTAACAATAAGTAGAGATGTTTCCATATGCTGTTTTTCTATGGCACCTGAGAGCACATTAGCAATTGATTGCAAAAAATGAATGTCATCTTGGTTAAAAGCACGTTTGTGTTGAGTGTAAACACCTAAAACTCCATAAGTCCCATCGCTGGCGAAAATTGGCACGCTCGCACCACTAATAATTCCATATTCTTCGAGTAAAGCCGGGCTGTTAAACCGGGTTTCTTGGGGCAAGTCAAGGCTAATAACTGGTTCTTTCATCATTAATGTATCGGCAGCTAGAGAATCATTGAAGCTCACTAACGCTTGTTTTATCAATCCTTCGTGCCAGCCAACTCCGGCACGTAGGAGCATGGCATTGCCTGATGGTAAGATTTCTGAAATTTGAGAAAATTCAACTTCTAGAGCTTGTGCAACCAAGGCAACGGTTCGATCCATGAATGCAGATATATCTTTATTCAATAACGCCAACTGTCCCAATTGTGCCACAGTTGCTTGTTGCCGAGCTTTGGCTGTTAGTAACAGATTAATCCTTTCTTTTTCTGCTTCAGCCTGTTTTTGTGCTGTAATGTCTCGCGTCAGGGCTAATTGTACGACTCGATCGTTCTGTGGATTACATAAAGGTACCCCATGAGTTTCTACAAAACGGCGACTACCTTTAAAACAGATGATTTCAAATTCCAAATTCCCCTTATTCCCCTGACAAATACTTTTGTTTAAATCTTCAAAAGCTTGACGATATTCTGGGGCAATTACAGAATAAATATTTTTACCAATGGCAGTTTCGTCTCCTTCAATCATCGCCAAACCCGCCGGATTAATTTCTAACAAAGTTCCGTCGGCAGCTATTAATTTAATACATTCGGGTGATGTATCAAATATTTTCCGCCAACGTTCCGCCCAGGCATGATTCTGTTTCTCTTGCACCTTTGTCATCCGCTGTTGGGATTTAATTCTTTCCAAACGGTTGACAATGCGGGTAACTAATTCCGGCCCCACAATTGGCTTACTCACAAAATCATCTGCACCAATGCTAAAAACTTGATTTATAATTTCAGCTTGACTATGAACCGTTAAAAACAATACTGGCATTTCGCTCCACTGCGAATTATTACGTAGTTCGTGACAAAGCTCAACACCACTAACTCCAGGCATTTCCACATCTAGAATTAGTAAATCGGGTTTTGTTGCTTCCAATGTTTCCCAAAATTTTTGGGGTTCACAAAGAGTTTTTACCGTAATTCCCCAGTATTTCAGTAAATTTTGCAATACTTCGAGTACTTTCTCATCATCGTCTACTGCTAATACTGTTGCTTGTCCATCTTCTGACTTTTTGATTAATTCTGCCACCGCTTCCAAAACTTGTGCTGAGGAGGCTGGTTTTTGCAATATAGTGTTTCCACAATTGTGAATCACTTGCAAACGGTGAATAACCTCTGCTTCTTCAGTTAAAACTAGTACCGGAATTGGCGGTTTACGATTTTTGAATTCTGTTAATAAGTTTAAGTCATCATTATCCCCCAAAATATCGGCATTAACGATCGCCACCGAGGGATGCTCTTGATAGAGTTTCTGTCTGGCGATAGAAATGTTATTTGCGATCGCAATTTCCAATCCGCAATCGGCGGCTTTTATTGCTAAATCCTCTGCTATTTGATGGTGTGTATCAACAACTAAAACTAATGGGTGCCGATCTTGATTATTATCTGAAGGTGTAACCAAAGTTTGAATTGGCGAATCAATTTCAGAAAGTAAAGCTTTAACCCAATCGTCTAATTGAGCTATTTTATTTTCATCTAAAATTTGATCTGAAGAAAGCAAATGTTCAATTCTACGGGCTATTTTTGAACCTTTCGTAAAACCAAAAGTACCCAAAGAGCCAGCCAATGTATGGGCTTGTGCGGCGGCTTGGGAATGTAACTCTGATGACATTGACTCAGTTTGCAATGCTTGTACTGCTTTAAGTAATACATGTACCTGCTCTGATACCCGCCCCTTATATTTTTCCCAAACTCCAGCTATAGCTAGGAGAGTTTGAGCTTTAGTTGCTTGACTACTTATTTTTTCTCCCTCTCTCCCTCTCTCCCTCTCTCCCTCTCTCCCTCTCTCCCTCTCTTTTTTCCGTGGCTTCAACCGATAACCAATACCATATACAGTTTCAATTAAATCGCTCGGAGCACCAGCTGCTTTTAGTTTCATTCGTAACCCTTTCATATGAGTACGAACAGCTTCCTCTGAAGGAATATATTCGTAAGCCCACAGATGCTCTAAACTCATCCCGCAGCTAAATACACGGCGGCTATTGCGTAAAAAAAGCTCTAATAATGAATATTCTTTAGGAGTTAAAGATAGTGTTTGTGTCTGATAAATTACTTCACAACTGGTAGGGTCAAGTTGCAAAGCACCCCATTCTAATACAGGTTTTAAATTTACTCTTCCTCTACGCAATAATGCCCGAACGCGAGCAACTAACTCTTCTTCTTCAAAGGGCTTAACTACATAGTCATCTGCACCAGCATCCAAGCCAACTGCTTTTTCATGGGGGCTATCCCATCCCGTCACCAGCAGAATTGGAATTAAGCAGCCATCTGAACGGATTTTTCGGCACAGGCTAATACCATCTAGCTTTGGTAAAGTTATATCTAAAATAATTAAATCATAGTCAAAAGCTTGAACTAAATCCCAACCTGCCTCTCCATCCTTGGCAATTTCAACTACATAATTTTGATGAGTCAGTACAGCACTCAGCGCCTGGGCAACAAGTTCGTCATCTTCTACAACTAAGATTTTCATAGTTAAATTTAAAGATTTATATCAGAAAAATTTGAACTTAAAATATAAAGTGCTTTTGCTTAATTTAATTTTAGAGTAGAAGATTAAACCAGTTTTGCTTAAGCTGACAAATGTAACTTTTATTTAAGATTTTATATATCTTTATAAATCTTAATTGGTGGAACATTTGAAGATAGAAACAGCTTCTTAAGCAAAGCTGCTGGTGATTAGGTCGATAATTTGATTATCCTCACAACTTCCTCAAGTTTTTAATTTAATTTTAGATTAAATCAGTTCAAAACTTACCCAACTGGCATATTCTACTTGTGGGGGCATGTGAGACTACGCTTGATTTTTAACGCAGCAATAAATTTTTTGTGTCACCCACCAACCACAGTATTGTGACAATCGCGGCCCCAAACCTGAGTTAGTAAAAGCACTTCTAAATTGCATATTTTATAGCAAAGCTTTTAGCCAAAGTCATAAAGATGTGTAGTTTCAATTTTTGCAAAGTGGTTTCATACTTTTGACTTTTGACTTTCGACTTTTGACTTTCCCCCTGAAGGGGCGCTTATATCAGATTTTTTTGGCGTTGTCCCGAAGAGATTAAAACATGTTTAATAAAA
The DNA here is from genome assembly GCA_050042755.1 of Rivularia sp. (in: cyanobacteria). Classification (GTDB taxonomy): domain Bacteria; phylum Cyanobacteriota; class Cyanobacteriia; order Cyanobacteriales; family Nostocaceae; genus Rivularia. The sequence goes on along the minus strand of JBHJJJ010000297.1, from coordinate 9,847 downwards.
TTTTAGTTGCTATAGATGATGAAGAAACTAATCAAAATATTTTGCGTCAAGGGATCTCTTTAGCTTTAGCAACAAATGCTCAACTAATACTTACCCACGTAATACTCCCTTTCCATGAAATATATCCCGAACCAGGATATATTGCCGTACATAATTATCATCCTAACTTACATAGTGAAACTACAATTAATTACTATATGCAAAGACTAAAGGCTCTAGAACAAAAAGGTATTGAATTGTTACAATCCTTTGCGAATCTTGCTAAAGCTAATGCCGTGAAGGTTGACTTTGTTCAAACTACTGGTTCTCCAGGATTCATGATTTGTAATCTTGCTCGTCACCGAGAGGTTGACTTGATTATAATCGGCCGCCACGGGCGTAGAGGATTAAGTGAATTTTTCTTAGGTAGTGTGAGCAACTATGTACTGCATCATGGGCCTTGTTCGGTACTAACAGTACAAGGAACAATGACCAATTAACAATTAACAATTAACAATTAACAATGATCGTTGATCGTTGATCATTGATCAATTAATTATTATGTTTACAAAAATTTTGGTTTCCCTAGACAATTCTGAAATGAGTCAGCACGTTTTTGATGAAGCTGTATCTTTGGCAAAAACAACAGGTGCAAGCTTAATGTTGTTACACGTTGTATCGAACTTTGATGAACCATCTTTTGAGGGTTTCTTTATAGAAACTAATATTTATGATGCACAATTGCTAACTGAAACTCACCAGAAAAATTTGAGGGATTGGGAACAAATTAAACAAAATAGAAAAAATTGGCTGCGCTCAAAGTGTCACTTAGGGATTTCTTTAGGTATTAAAACTGAATTTACTCTCAATACGGGCAACCCAAGTAAAATTATTTGTAATATTGCTCGTAGTTGGGATGCTGACATAATTGTAATCGGTCGTCGAAGTTCTCGTCCTGCCTTGAGTGAATTGTTTTTAGGTAGCGTGAGTAGTTATGTTGTGCATTATGCGCCTTGTTCGGTACTAACAGTACAAAAACATCTCCAAATCAAGAGATAAAATTTATCAAAGGAAAAATCTAGATTTTTTATTGGACTTATTCTTCATAAAAATTAACAACAAATACCTGTAATAAACAAGTCTCTGCAATACTTATAGCGTCTATCATTAAGATGGTATGAGCGATCGTTCGCTATGTAGATTGAATATTATTTCATATTGTGAAGTGAGTAACAAAAATTGCGTTCGACACGGAGCGCCTAGCGGGCGATCGCCATTAAAATTAAAGGTGTAATACTTGTCTTAACTTAGACTATTAGTTGTCCTGAGGCATTTTCATGCAATCTAATGCCGAACCAATTGATTTACTTGATTTAAGTAGAGTCATAAATAGAGTTCCATCAATAGTAACGCCAGATACTTTGGTAATTGATGCGATTGGTTTGATGACTTTTCAAGTGCTGCCGAGGAATCGAAACTTAAACAGATCAAATCCTTCGGAGGCGGCAGTTGGAACAAACAATCGGCAGACAGATTGCGTACTAGTTATTGAAGATTCTCATTTACTGGGTATACTAACACCATCAGATGTAGTTAGACTTACTTTAGAACAGAGGGATTTTACTCAAAGAAAAATTGCCGAAGTGATGACGCGGCAAGTAGTAAGCTTAAGGCAATTTCAAAATCATGATATCTTCACGGCATTAAGAGTAATGCGTCAGCATGGAATTCGTCATTTACCGATTGTCAACAAGCAAGAGCATTTGGTAGGAATTGTTACGGAAAGTAGTTTATTGCAGGCGTTGGATTTTGAAACATTACAACACTTAAAAATAGGATGCCAACAGCTAGAAGCAATCGCCGCCAATACTCCCGTCGGAATCTATCGCTTTATCTACCATGGCGATGGAAGCCTATCGATACCTTATGCAAGCGTTGGTTATCGGGAACTTCTGGGTTTAAATCCTACCGATATGAGCGCTCATCCAGAAGACGTACTCGCAGCGATTCTTCCTTCGGATAGAGAGCGGTTTGCACAAGCATTTATAAGTGCTTCTCAAGAGCAAAACCAATCGAATTATGTGGAATATCGAGTAATTGATGTTTTAGGGCAAGTAAAATGGATTGGAAACAATTTTCGCTGTTTCCATGGTAAAAACGGCGATTTAGTCGTGGATGGAGTAGATATTGATATCACTACTCGCAGACGCGCAGAAATTGCCCTACAAACAAGTGAAGAACGATTTCGCTCTTTGGTAGAAATATCAAGCGATTGCGTGTGGGAAATAAACGAACGCGGTTTTTTCACCTACGCTAGCCCCAAAGTATTTGACATCCTTGGTTATCACCCGATGGAAATATTGGGTAAAATGCTGTTTGATTTGATGTCTCCCCAACAAGCTCAACAGTTTGGTGAGACTATCACCTCATTTATGCTAGAAAAGCAGCCATTTAAAAATTTAGAAAATATCAAATTCCACAAAGACGGACATTCCGTAGTTGTGGAAACAAGCGGAATGCCTATATTTGATGCAAGGGGGCAATTTCGGGGATATCGTGGCATCGACAGAGATATTACCTCACGCAAACAAGCTTTATACGCATTACAAGAAAGTGAAGAACGTTTTCGATTGTTAGTAACTCACGCTCCCGTTGGCATATTTCAAACTGACTGCCAAGGAGAATGTCTATTTGTCAATCCGCGTTGGTTAGAGTTTGCTGGAATTTCTTCATCCTCAGCAATGGGAAAAGGTTGGGCTAAAGGGTTACATCCTGAAGATAAAGAGCAAGTTTTTCGCGAATGGTACGATGCAGCAGCGCAAGGGCGAGAATTTGCAATGGAATATCGCTTTTGCACCCCAGTCGGTAAAGTCACTTGGGTGTTTGGAAATGCAATAGCTATATATAATCAAGAGCAAAAAATCACCGGGTATTTGGGGACTTTAACCGATATCACCGAACGCAAACTCGCAGAAGACAAACTACGTTGGACTGAATCTGTGCTGCAAGAAGCGCAACGTATAGCTAAAATTGGCAGTTTCACGAGGGATTTGACTACAAATGAAAGATGGTGGTCGGAACAATTTTACCGAATAATTAACTTGAATCCCGGCGATGCAATGCCCGATGTGGAAACCATTATTAATACAATCGTACATCCACAAGACCGCTCGCGCCTTTATCATATGGTAATTGCTTGTATTGAGCGGGGTATTCCTTACGAAACTGAAGTTAGATTGTTACGTCCCGATGATAGTATTGGCTATGTATTTATCTGCGCAAGGGTAGAACGGGATTCTCAAGGAAAATTGAGCCGTTACTATGGCATTGCTCAAGATATTAGCGAATACAAGCAAGTAGAATTGGAACTGCGAGAGAACAAAGAGCGCTATTGTTCGGTTGTCAAATCCATGCATGAAGGTGTAATGATTCAGCAAGCTGATGGTAAGATAACCTCTTGCAATGCCAGTGCAGAAACTATTTTAGGGCTGCCAGCTGAAGAAATCAAAGGACGTACTTACCTAGATCCACGTTGGCATACAATCCACGAAGACGGTTCACCCTTCCCCGGTGAAACTCATCCTGCAATGATTACTTTACATACGGGTAAACCCTGTCTAGATACGGTAATGGGAGTTCACAAACCGAATGGAGAACTCACTTGGATCTCGATTAACTCCGAACCGCTATTTTTACCCGGAGAAGCCATTCCCCATGCTGTAGTCACTTCATTTTCCGACATTACCCAACGCAAGCAAGCCGAAGAAAAAATTGTCGAACAAACACAATTACTCGATATCACTACTGATGCAATATTAGTCAAAGATTTAAACGAGACTATTTTATATTGCAACCGTAGTGCCGAGCGCATATACGGTTGGATGAAAGAAGAAATAATTGGAAAGACAGCCAACGAGCTTTTATATCAAGAAATTTCACCAGAATTAGAAGAAGCATTGAGCAAAGTTGTTGAAACTGGCTCTTGGTTGGGAGAATTGCATAAAGTTACCGCTTCAGGTAAAAATATTATCGTTGCTAGCCGCTGGACACTAGTGCGCGACGAAGCAGGAAATCCCGAATCAATCCTCACCGTTGACACCGACATCACCGAGAAAAAACAGCTAGAAAATCAGTTTCTCCGCATTCAACGCTTAGAAAGTCTGGGAACTTTGGCAAGCGGCATCGCCCACGATCTCAATAATATGCTCACACCAATTTTGGCGATCGCTCAACTGCTACCCTTGAAGCTCAAAGATCAACAGGATTTAGGGGAAATGCTTTCCATGCTAGAAAACAGTGCCAAACGCGGTGCCAATCTAGTTAAGCAAATCCTCACATTCGCTCGTGGTAACGAAGGTAAGCGTACGGTGCTGCAAATCAACCATTTATTGAAAGATATTGAGCAGTTTGCCACTGGAACATTTCCTAAATCCATTGTAATTCAAAGAAATCTACCCCAAGACTTATTGACAGTTTCAGCAGATCCCACCCAGATACATCAAGTATTGATGAACTTGGTTGTCAATGCCCGCGATGCCATGCCCAATGGTGGAACTATAACCATGGAGGCACACAACCTATATATTGATGAAAACTACGCCAGAATGAATCTGGAGGCAAAAGTTGGTCACTACATTGTAGTCACAATTGCCGATACCGGAGGTGGCATTGCCCCAGAAATAATCGATCGCATTTTCGATCCCTTTTTCACCACTAAAGAAGTAGGAAAAGGTACGGGATTGGGTTTATCTACCGCTATCGGCATTATTAAAAGCCACGATGGTTTTTTTGAAGTAAACAGCGAATTAGGAAAAGGTAGCCAATTCAAAGTGTACTTGCCTAGCTCTGTGGAGACGAGAATCGAAACCACAGGAGAAAATATAACGCAAATCGGAAATTCAGAACTGATTCTGGTAGTAGATGACGAAGCCGCAATTTGTGAAATTATCAAAACTACTTTAGAAAGTCATAACTTTGAAGTACTTACCGCCTCAGATGGCATCGAAGCGATTTCATCCTATGTTCAGCACAAAAAGACTTGTAGCCTAGTGTTAATGGACATGATGATGCCAGAAATGGACGGAGCAACAGCCATTCGGACTTTACAACAACTAAACCCGCAAGTCCAAATTATTGCCATGAGTGGATTAGCATCTACTGAGGCTTTAGCCCAAGCAGCAGGTAATGGAATTCAAGGCTTCTTAGCTAAACCATTCACTAAGTGCGACTTGTTGAATACTATAAATGCGGTTTTATCAGTGAGGAGTTATCAGTGAGTAGTGAGGAGTTGGGAATTAGGAGTTAGGAGTTGGGAGTGAGGAGTGAGTAGTGAGTAGTTAGGAGTGAGTAGTGAGTAGTGAGTAGTGAGGAGTTGGGAGTGAGTAGTTATAAATTCTGCTTCAAAGAAAATATGGCTAATTCCATAAGCTATAAATAAGTTTAGTAAAGAAATTAGCAATTTAATCTAGCTTCTAACGAAAGTCTCCTCAACAAGCGGGCTATCAGTTTTTAGGTCGTTGACAATTACTGATACATCTTGAGAAAATTCTATTACTCACAGAGAAAAGCCATCTACAATGCCGATAATCCCTCTTCCTTGCTCTGTTTATACCGGGATCGCAAAAAGCTAATCCATACTCAACTTGTTGTAGCTGTTAAATAATTACAATCTTCATTAACTTATATTGTAATTATTTTTACTTTTACAATCTCTATAGACTAAGTAAAGAATAATTGAAAATTCTTATTTGTGATGATTCTTGGTCATTTTCAGTCACATAATTGTGTTTTATAGTAAAAATAGAATATAGAAAACTCATTCTGTAATCTATTTTCTGTAGAAGTCATTTTTTCGCTAAGATTTAAGATCGGGAGATAACTATGAATACTTCTCTTTTAAACCATCTGTCTTTTTTTAGTAACTTTCCTTTTTTCAGTAAACGAAATAAACCGTACTGGATAAAACTTAGAACCGCTCAACCGGAGTGCATTTATTATTTTGGTCCTTTTGATAATCCTCAAGAAGCTAAAAATAATCAGCATGGCTATGTCGAAGATTTAATTGAGGAACAAGCTGCGGGAATTTCTATCGAAATTCAAAAGTGTAAACCCAAAAATTTGACTATCTTCTCAGAATCAGGGAGTCGATAAAAGTCAGCATTGGCATTCGGACTTGACACAAAAGAAATAGACCACAATCTAGCCCCTAGCTAAACCAATACCATAGATACATTCTGAGCACTCATTATTTGTATTTTACGTTGAAGGTTGAACTTGGCAATTATCGGGGTGTAAATCTGCTTACAAAATAGTTTTATCTTTACTCAGTCTCACCTGTAAATATAAAACTATTTTTCTTCAAGAGCGGTGCATATTAATACGCAGTTTAACTAAATTAAATGCAGATAAAAAATGTAATACCATGTTACAAAATAGGATCGAAGCAAGATGATTTATTTGAATATCTATACTTTAAAAACAGCAACACCCAAGCATCTAGTCGCTTAGAGCTTTCCTTTTCTTTGTTATCTTCACAGGGTTGTACTGAGAAATTGCTTCACATTATTTGCGTCACAAATTTATAGTATACGTTGCCCCCTGACTCTCACAATAAGGAAATATAAGCGTTCGAGTTGGGTGTTGCTGTTATTAGTTGACGAGACAGATTATGAAACAGTTTTTTTTCCTCTTCACTTAATTTAACCTGTATATTCCAGGCTATTTTATCTGCCAGGGAAGCTTTCTAGTTGCTTCATTTTCAATATAGCATCATCAATTATCCAAGATATTTTATTGAAACGAATCTTTACTTTATCTACTAGCTTATCTAGGTTATTTTGTTTGATCGCATGGGAATTTGAGCGACTAAATAGAGTTGTTGATTATTATGAATTATTGTTAACTATAGGTTAACTTAGTTGAAGTTTGACAGCAATACCTGCTTCTATTTGTTTGCTCAGATATCAAATTAGTATTTCATTGTTACTAAGTCCTGATTGAATCTCTGAAAAGTAGCTACTAGTATTACTTATTGTTACAGTTTTAGGATAAGTAAGTAGGCGCAAAAAAACATAACTTTGTTAAAAAAAGTAAATTAACCTCAAACCCTTATACCTATTGCAAGACAGCCTATTGCCTATTGCCTTTTTCAACTATAATTTTCCGTGCCTCGCTACTTATAACCTTTCATTCATTTCTGACTGCAAATAGGCACCAATCATGATTGCAGCGAATAGGACTACTTAAATTCACATATTGCACTATAAAAAACTATCATGATAATTATTACTAAAATGAGAAAATAGGACATCGGAAAATAAATATTTCAACCTTGAAGTTTTGACCTTTGACCAGAGAATGACAAATTCCTTAATCCAAACTCTACAACTAATAGCTAATCCCACAAATTTTTTTGACTACCATGCTGTACAATATGGCGAAACCTTCACCTTACGAGTCTTGGGGGTAAATTCACCACCAGTTGTCTTCTTTAGCAGTCCCCAAGCTATTAACGATTGTTTCGCAATACAGCAGCAAAAATTAGATTTCAAAAAAGCTACCCATGTATTTAAACCCTTATTTGGCAGTGATTCTGTTGTCTTCCAAGAAGGAAAATCCCACAACCGGCAAAGACAATTATTAATGCCTCCTTTTCATGGAGATCGCCTTAAATCTTACGGCGATATAATCTGTCATATAACTAAAGATGTGTCGCGCAATTGGAAGGCTGGCAATACTATTTCTATGCAGCAAGTAATGCCGGATATAACTTTACAAATTATCCTACAAGTGGTATTTGGAATTAGTCCGGGGGAACGTTACGAAAAATTAATAAATTTATTAACTGCGCTATTAGATGATATAACCAAACCTTGGTATTCTAGTTTATTTTTCTTTCCACCTTTACAAAAAGATTTAGGTAAATGGAGTCCCTGGGGAAATTATCTCAAAAGAAGGGAAGAAATAGATAAATTAATATATGCAGAGATTTCCGAACGTAGAATAAACAATGATAATTTAGGTGAAGATATTTTAAGTCTGTTGATGTCAGCTCGTGACGAAGATGGCGAGCAAATGACAGATAAGGAATTGCGAGATCAATTAGTTTCTTTGCTACTTTTAGGTTATGAAACCACATCAGGGGTTTTGGCGTGGTTATTCTATATGATTCACTCACATCCAGAAGTCAAAGAGAAACTAATTCAAGAATTGCACAGTTTAGATAATACGACTTCTCCAGAAACAATCGCTCAGTTACCTTTCCTGAGTGCAGTTTGCTCCGAAACTATGCGACTTCACCCCATAGCTTTAATTTGCACTCCACGCATGGCTCTAGATAAAGTAGAAGTCGCCGGAGAAAAGTATGATTATGGAACAGTTTTAGTTCCCTGCATATATTTAGCCCATCGTCGGGAAGCAACTTATAAACAACCAGATAAATTTATCCCGGAAAGATTTCTCAATAAAAAATATTCCGCATTTGAATATCTACCCTTTGGAGGAGGTTATCGCGGCTGTATTGGTAACGCCTTTGCAGTATATGAAATGAAGTTGATTTTAGCAACAATTTTATCCAGGTTTGAATTGGAGTTGGTTGATAAAAAACCAGTAACTCCCGTGCGTCGGGGGATTACCATTGTTCCTAGTGGTGGGGTATTTATGAAGGTGATGGAAAGGGGAGCAAGAAGGGTTTCACCCAACAGCACACAAGCGAAAATTGCCGGGTAAGGGCAGGCAAGGGGAGCAGGGGAAGCGGAGGGAGCAGGGGGAGAAGAAACTTTTTATTTTCACGGCAAACTCCGCCTTCGTTAGCTTGGCGAAATACTAGGGAAATCCTTTTGATGGTGCAGCCTCCCGGGCTATACCGCATTAAGTTCCCAATATAGCCAAGAAAGATGGTGTAATTTCGGAGGATAAAGAGATTGCCTTCTGTGTTTATCAGGTAAGGTTTCCAGGTAAGATACTCTGGGAACAGTTGACTACTCCCACCCCTAAAGGGAGTGGGATTCAGATAGCTTAGTTAGAATCCACTATCTTATCTACATCGAACAGGTTTAACTGTTCGCCGTGAGCGAGTTCCCCGGCAAACGCTTTTTGCTTCGAGAGCGGCGTTTTATCTCCATGACCCCTGTTGATTCAGGGTAGGGCGTTTCAAACAATCTAAGTTGTTTTGGTTCCCGAAAGTCCTTCGGTACCGTTTTTAAGTATTTAGCGGGATATCTACAAGCAACTGGTAGACCTAGCTGCTCAATCCCCTTGCTTTTTATATTTCTTGCTGCTTGCAGGTCGGCATGGTCTAAATGTCCGCAGTTAGTACAAATAAATTTTTCGCCATCACGAGATGATTTATCAACGTGACCGCAATGGGAACATTTCTGACTTGTATATTGAGGTGCGACTTTAACAACTAATACGCCTGACTTCGCAGCCACAACGCTAATTTTTTGAGTTAAAGAATACCAGCTTGCCGTACTCTATTGAACGGTTAAGTCCAACTTTTCGAGACTGACCGTTTTTTGAATAGTTACCATTTTCATCTTTTTTAGGTTTGCACCGCGCTGACATTCCTTTGATGTTTAAATCTTCAAGAATTACAGCATCAGCACGCTTAACAATTGTGTTTGCAATTTGCCACTGATAAGCTTCTCCTCGTTGCTTAATACGTTTATGCAGTCTACCAATGCGGTTGTATGCTTTACGTTTGTTGCTTTTTCCCTTTGTACGGGATGCACGACGAGAACGAACGCGCATCAATCTTTTAGTTCTTTTGTTGGTATTAAATCTAGGATTATCTATCTGAGAGCCATCGGAAAGATGAACTAACTTTGTCAATCCCAAATCACAACCAATTACTGTTTTAATATCTTCT
>JBHJJJ010000296.1:0-32867 GCA_050042755.1 Rivularia sp. (in: cyanobacteria) | reverse complement strand
TGCTACAACGGAGGGAACCTCCGCAACGCAGTGGCTTACCATCTCCCCATCTCCCCCTTCGGGTTGCGCCACTTGCTACAACGGAGGGAACCTCCGCAACGCAGTGGCTTACCATCTCCCCATCCCCCCATCCCCCCCTCTCCCCCTCTCCCCCTCCTCTCGCTCGGGGTTCTGCACGCTCAGTTAACTCAGTAGATTTATATCAATTAGTCAAAGGGCAAGCACATTTACTGCATCGTTTCGGGGGACATCCTTTTGCAGCAGGTTTGAGTATTCCGATAGAAAATATTCCTTTGTTTACAGAAGCAATTAACCAAAGATTGCGACAAATAACGTTCGGTATAACACCAAAACCCACAATAGAGGCAGACTTAATTGTAACTGTCGCAGACTTAAACAAAGAATTATTTTTGGAATTAAAACTACTAGAACCCTGTGGCATGGGCAATCCCGTACCAAAACTATTGATAAAAAACTGTTGGTTTGAAAATACTTGGCATCGCAATCAACAAGATGCCCGAGGAAAAAAGATTCAATATATCAAAACAGAATTCGATCTTCGCGACGATTCTACTAAAAATCGTTTTCCTGGAATATGGTGGGGACATTATAAAGATGAATTACCACCAGGGAAATGCGATTGTATAGTTGAACTAGACTACAATACTTTAAAGAAACGTTACGAAACTCGACTTATCGCAATACGTCCCTGCAAAAATGCGATAAATCAAACTTTTCAAGATTTGTCATTAATTTTAGACTGGCGTAATCTATCTCCAAATAATTATCCATCATTATCGAAATCTCCCCTTATGGTCAAAGAATGCCCGACAAGTTGGGATGATTTGCGAGTATGGTTGAGACGTTCATTTTACAAAAATCAAGCGCTAGCATTAGCTTGGTCAAAACCTAATACTCAAGCTCCAGAAAAAATTTGGGTTACGCTTGTAGGAATAGCCAAATACCTGAGCCGTACAAATCAATTAGTAACTCGCATACAAATTTTAGAAAAACTATCTATTACTAACCAAACCTTGCATTTAGGTTTTCAAGCTTTAAAATCTTTAGGCTTTACAATAAAATCGCAAGATAATTATTTAATATTCAGTCATCGACCGAAGAAAAATGCTAGTCAACTAGAAACTGCGATCAAAATTTTTTTTGCTGCAGTACGCGAAGAAGAATTTCAAAAAAAATATTTTAACAAAGTGCCTATATCAATTATCAATTATCAATTATCAATTATAAATTATAAATAAGGTAAAAGTTCAATAACACATAACATTTACCAACTAACAACTAACATCCAACAACTAACTCCTAATTTTTAAATTTCCTTGATGTTCGCATTTAAAACCACGACTTTCCCATTCTTGTAAATTAACTTTACTTAGTTGTATGACCTTGAAACATTGTGGTTGGATAAATTGACTAAAACCCGCCCAAAATATGCTGCGAGTAACATCTAAACCAGTTTTCCACCAATATTCACGATTTCCAGGAACGCCAACTTCATCAATTATGTCAGGTTCTACCCACATTCCATGAGCACCTAAAAGTATTTGTGCCATCCATTTAGCTCGTGGTAAATGTGTCCTAGAAGTAATTAGTTTAACCTTATGCACGCCCCACCGCCGCAAAATAGGAATACTATAATAGAAATTGTCAAAAGTAGAGTCGGCGCATTTTTCTAACCAAACCTTCTGCATCGGTGCAGCTTGCCGTTGAAAAATTAGCCAAATACAAGGATCGGAAGAACCGCTAGAAATTAAAATAGGCATTTCCGGGTATTTTTGCTTTGCTTCGGCAACATACATTTCTCGTTTGATACTACCGCCCAAAACGAAAAATACATCTACGGGCTTGGAAGATGCAAATAATACCGTTATAGTAGTTAAAAATAACCAAATGGCAACTGAAAGGCTAACACCAATTGCAAATTTTTGTAAAAAGCGCCACCGTTTTTTATATTGACTTGTACTTCCAGAAAATCCGTCATTGTTTACTTTACGATTCATGGTAAACCCGAATAAAATAGTCAGTTGTAGCTAGGGTAAAATCCAGAGTTCATGTAACTAATATAGCTAAGTGATAACCTCTATTAAACAAGGTAAAATCGGGTGCTCCTATGACACTGATGAAAGTGGCATAACAAAGATTTAAGCTTGCAAAAGAAATTTACTAAATTAAGAAACCCGATTGAGAGCTAATAAGAGTGTTTTGAGAAAAACTTCCCCTCAGGAGCATTAGGAAGTCAGATACTGAATAGCAAAACTTATCAGTTTCTGAATTACCCGATTGCTAAACTGTCAAAAACACAATCATTCGTGCAAATATAAATGAAACAATCAGCGAAACGTTACTCGCCGCTGCGATCGGCTTTTATTGGTGGAGCAATAGCCACTACAGCAGCAGTATCTGTATTTGGCCCAGCTTGGTGTCGTCAAGTGAATGCTGCTCTACAGGATAGTCCAAAAGCGGTTGTTGACCAAGTGTGGCAATTAGTAAATCGCGAGTACGTGGATGGATCGTTTAACAACCAAGATTGGTTAGCCGCCAGGAAGACTTTGTTAAGCAAAAATTATACTTCTCGCGAACAAGCTTATACTGCCGTTCGCCAAGCCTTGAAAAAATTGAACGATCCATACACTCGTTTTATGAATCCCAACGAGTACCAAGCTCTTACTTCTCAGACTTCTGGGGAAGTTTCCGGGATTGGTATTCGCATGGAAAAAGATAAGCGAACCGATCTTTTAACGGTTGTAGAAGCTTTAGAAAATTCTCCAGCATTGAAGGCGGGTGTTAAAGCAGGCGACGTAATTTTGGCTATTGACGGAAAATCCACCAAAAATATGAAAATAGAGGATGCCTCGAAATTAATTCGAGGTAAGGTGGGTACTTCCATTAATTTGCGCTTGGGAAGAGCTACTCAAAGGGCATTTGATGTCAAGCTAACGCGGGCGACTATTGAAGTGCCAACAGTGCGCTATACCCTAAAAAAAGAAGGTAATCGTCAGATTGGCTATATCCGTTTGCAAGAATTTAGTTCTCATGCAGCAGAACAAATGGAGCGAGCTATTCGTAAGTTGAATGCGAGTAACGTTGATGGCTTCGTGTTAGATTTGCGAGGAAATCCCGGTGGTTTATTAAATGCAAGCATTGAAATCGCTCGCATGTGGCTTGACAAAGGTGCAATTGTTCGCACTGAAGATCGCAAAGGCGGAAGCGAACTGACAAAAGCTAATAGCACAGCTTTGACAAATCGCCCATTGATAGTTTTAGTAGATGGTAATTCAGCCAGTGCCAGCGAAATTCTTACAGGCGCACTTAAGGATAACAAGCGAGCAACTGTAATTGGCTCAAAAACCTTTGGTAAAGCATTAGTACAATCAGTCCATGAACTAGTAGATGGTTCTGGTGTTGCTATTACTATAGCTCATTACTACACTCCTCAAGGAACTGATATCAATAAAAAGGGAATTACACCCGATATCGAAATGGATTTAACAGCATCACAGCAACGTCGCCTTGCTTCCGATCCAAGATTGCTGGGAACAAAAGGCGATCCTCATTATGCACGCGCGCTCTCGATTTTATCAAACAACTACTTTGCATCTCCTTCGCAAAACCAATTTTCTCGTAAACACAAAGGTGTTTCCGAAGAGTTAAACAGTTATTAGTTATGTTTTATTAATGTTATTAGCGTTGGTGGTGGGTTAACCCGCTACCAAAGCTGAGCGGGTGATATAAAGACACAACGTAGAAATTCTACCCAGATGATAAAATTAAATGCTGATTGTTGTTAAATTCAAATTTTGAACTCTCTGAGCTTTCTATATTTACAGAAATAGCCGCAATTGTCACAATACCCTGGTTGGTGCCCTACACTCACTGCCTTATTATTGCCTTCAAAGTCAGTTGAAAGCTCACGTGTCCCGACAAAAAAAATATGCCAGTCGGGCAAGTCTTAATTTATTTAAATTATTCATAGATAATAGTATTTGAATTGGGAATACTGAAAAATAGAGGGTTAATAGTAAACAACTAATAACCAATAATTCCTAGTCAAAAATCTCGAATTTATGAATAACGAGTCTTTTAAGACAAGCAACACCAATACCTTTAAACCGCATGTTTCGGTGGTGCTTCCTATTTATAACGGTACGGCAGATTTACCAGAATTAATTAATTGTCTATTGGCTCAAACCTATCCAAAAGAGCGAGTAGAGTATTTATTGGTAGACAATAACAGTAGCGATGACACTTCTAAATTATTAAAGCTTGCTGCCTCAAATTGTCCAGTCCAAATTCGCGCTTTGAGCGAAAACGAAATTCAAAGTTCTTACGCCGCACGCAACAAAGGGATTCGTGAAGCTGGGGGCGAAATTATTGCTTTTACCGATGCTGATTGCCGTCCCCAGCCACAGTGGTTGGAAGCATTAGTCCAGCCTTTCGTCAATCAAAATGTAGTAATCGTTGCTGGTGAAATTACGGCTTTACCTGGTAATAGCTTATTAGAAAAATACGCAGACCGGCAAGAAACTTTATCCCAAAAACATACATTAGCGAATAAATTTTGTGCTTACGGACAAACTGCAAATCTAGCAATTCGTCGCTTGGCGCTAGAAAAAGCAGGATTATTTCGTCCCTATTTAACAACCGGGGGTGATGCCGATTTATGTTGGCGAATTTTACATCTTGAAATTGGAACTTTAGAATTTGCAGCCGAAGCAATTGTCCAACATCGTCATCGAAGCACATTAAAAGAACTAGAAAGTCAATGGCGACGTTATGGGCGTTCAAATCGCTATCTTCACGAACTACACGGCATAGAATTGATGCGTGAGATAACACTTAATGAATACTACTATCGCTTGGTGCGTTGGTTGCTTAAGGAACTGCCGAAAAATAGTTTAAAAGCCATATTCGGCAAAGCTAGCCTTGTAGACTTAGCGAATACACCAATTAGCTTGTTTACCGGTAGGGCGCGTTTCTTCGGGCAACAGCAAGCACAATTACCTTCTCAAGCTGAAAAAATTGAATGGCTATGACGAGTTAGTTGATAATTGATTGTTGTGAGCAGAGGGGGAGGGCGGTAAGTATCAACTATCTTTACAGTAAATTGTCACCAAATTTCGCTAAATTGGAATATTGTACAATGCAGGATAATTGAGATGACAGCACAATTGTTACTGGTAGATGATGAACCCGGATTGCGCGAAGCCGTAAAAGATTACTTAGAAGCAAGTAATTTTAACGTTCAAGTTGCCAGTAACGCCGGTGATGCTTGGGAGTGGATGCAGCAAAATACACAGATTTGGTAATCTCCGATATTATGATGCCTCAAGTGGATGGTTATCAATTTCTTAAGCAACTCAGGGATGATACTCGTTTTAAAACATTACCAGTAATATTTTTAACTGCGAAAGGGATGACTGGCGATCGCATTCAAGGTTATCAAGCTGGTGTTGATGCCTATTTACCCAAACCCTTCGATCCAGATGAGTTAGTAGCAATTGTGGAAAATTTGCTTACTCGTCGCGTTGCCAAAACAAGCGTGGGTGTAGAGGATGGAGTTACCCCAGATTTAGCTGAACTAGCTTCTCAGATAGCTCAAATAAAGGCGCTATTAACTCAAAAAACTGCCATTACTCAATCAAGTGCCCCTTTCAATATAGACTTGACTCCCAGAGAACAAAGTGTTTTAAATCTGGTTGCTGAAGGATTAATGAACAAAGAAATTGCTCGCCGCTTGGATACAAGCGTTCGCAATGTAGAAAAATACGTTAGCCGTTTGTTTAGTAAAACTGGGACGAATAGCCGTACTGAGTTAGTTCGATTCGCTTTAGAACACGGTTTAGCTAATTAATATTTGCGAACTATATTTTTTATACCCCTAAATTACTCCTATCCAGCTAGAAGACTACCTAATTTATTCAGGGAGAGAGAAATTTTCATGATTAATCCTAAATTGGGAAGGGATTTAATCGCAAAGTAAATCGCTTTATAGTAAATTCCCAAGAATGCAGGTGACTTAATTCGATGAATTTGGAGACGACTTAAGTAATTATTCGTATTTACAGGTATGAAAAGATAAGTAATCATTAGGTAGTCAATAAGCAGATAATGTATCCTTAGTCAGAAGGAAAGATCAGTTTTAGGGTTAATTTAGAACGGTTGAAGACCTCACTTATGAATTAAACGTATTCAATAGAAACAAGATAACTGTTTAGTACTATATAATACTTATTCTTTAAAGTATGCATGGGAGAAAGGTTTACTCTTCCCTCGCTACCCCACGCATTATTTCTATCTCAACTCTAAGTACAAAAAATTGGGGGAACTACGAGGATGACTTATCGTATTTTGAGCCATGAATAAAGTAGCAAAAATCATCAAATACTTTTTGAGGGAATATAGGAAGTGAAAGCCGGGGGCTATCTGTATGCCTTCTTAAAGGAGGGTACGAATACTACAGGACGGTCGTGTAATTGTATCAAATATCTTCTTCCCTGGTATCTCAATATTGTTCGTAGACCGTAACCCTGACTTAAAGCAAAGCCAGAATTCTGATTAGTAGGCACCCAATTCCATTTAATACTTTCACCTTGAGTGAGGGTTACTGTAGACGCAACCCCGTTAGAAACCGGAGTAATGCCGGGTAGACGCAATTGAAGTGGCGTTTCGAGAATACAAGCGAGGCTTTGACTCAGCTTTGGAAACCCGACGGCTTGAGTAATACCGATTAGCTTGTTATGGAAAAAATTAAGTTTCGGATTCAAACTTAAAAATTTACCAAATTCTCTCCTATTATTGTCTTTACTCGCTACACAATCTGCCGTCTTCTACTGGTTCATTTCGGTAGAGTTACGCAACCGCATTAGCTGACGTCGCATTTGCGGTGAAGCTTTTAACTCTGTTGTCTCATGAACCTTTACAGCCTGCTGCAACATCTCCAAAAAGTCGTCAGAACCTTCAGTTAATGCATCTAGCAGCACCTGCAACAGTTGTTCGCGATCTCCCAATAAACTCTTTTCCTCGATTAGCCGAAATTTGAGATTGATTTCGCACTCATAAACACCTACTTCAACATTGTTTATTTGGCGCGGTAATGCTTTCGAGTTCATAGTTGTTACGATTCCTTTACTCGGTGGTCATAGGGGTGAGGAGTTTTATCTCAAGCAAAAGTTCTTTATATTTTGTTTGAAATCGAAAGTAGTGTTTGACTTTGCAAGAAGAAAAATCATCCATTTCTATTTGTATTGCATTTCACTCTCCCGTTGATGGTTTATAGCTAGACTTTCATTGTCCATAATTTTTTGTTCGTGCACCAGTAACAGTTCTAGCAAACCATAAACTATTATTCAGTTTTTAAACTTCTATACAATGAAGTTTCTGTAAGAACTTGCTAGAGCTTTTTAAAGGTTTTTACATCAAACTTTTCTCCACGTCAATAACAGTTATACTTTTAACAAAAACAAGAGCAATACTACGTAAGTAAAAACGCTGAAATTATTTTATTAGACTATAGCCTAAGGTTGTTGTTTCGCAATTCCGTAAAATTACTAGATGTAGGTTTTATTCATCAAAAAAACACAATTGGGCATTCAGAGCAAAATTTTTAATAGTGAATTTAGTTTTGGAGCATCAATTAGTACCGCTAGCTTTCATATCTTTCATATGGGCGATCGCAATGTCGGAGACAAAAGGTATGAGTGCTGATTGCGATTCAAGCTTACCAGACTGACCGTTATGGTAAATTTGTGGTTCCCAAATAAATAAAAACATGGCTCTGTGGCGTTAGATTAGAATAAGAATAGTGGTTTATTTGTTATTTGTACAAAAATCTTAGAATCTAAACCTTAGACCTATAACTCGCTTATTGCTCAAAGAGATAGCATTACCCCCCCGTGTTACTAGTTTGTAAAAGCTATGCATAAAGCAAGGCATATTCCTATAATCATATTTGGCTGAATGGCAAAGCAGGTTAGTCTGGCTTTTTTATTGAGGTTTCAAGTCGGAATTTAGAGTCTACAATAATTGGAGTGTTACTTAACGTTATTGAATAAAAGCCTCCTATGGATAACCAGATGCTGCTCAAATCTACTACTCGCCATATCCGTATTTTTGCGGCAGAAGTTGAGGATGGCGAATTGGTTCCTAGCAATCAAGTCTTAACTTTAGATATTGATCCAGATAATGAGTTCACTTGGAGTGAAGACACTCTACAGCTTGTATATCGTAAATTTGATGAATTAGTAGAAGCTAACAGCGGTGAAGATTTAACCGACTACAATCTGCGTCGTATTGGTTCAGATTTAGAGCATTTAGTGCGTTCGCTTTTACAGCTTGGCTCAATTAGCTACAACCTTTCTGGACGAATGACGAACTACAGTATGGGACTTCCTAGAGTTGCTGTGAATGAAAGTAAGTAAAATTGCTCTTTATAAACGATTTATTTCATCAAAAATTCATAAAGATAGCATGGACTTATAATGACAGGTTAGGAAGTCTTCCAAACTGCTGGTGAGTACAAATTGGCTTCTTAAAGCACGAAGTTAAGAAAGCCACATAAAGTTACGGGCAGATTAATTCCTCTCAAGCCTTTGAAAGTGGCTTTTACCTCCCTTTCATTTTTAGAATCAAACTCAGCCGTAGAGAAGCATTGGCGATCGTCTGAGTATTTGGATAGCTAAGGAGCGGGGCACAAAACCTCGCTCCACATTGTTTTAATCAAACAGAAGCAATAGTTGGAAACTCCGATCCGGGAGACTCCTTACGGAAATTGTAGCTCCTCACTTTTAAGCGTCGGGATGGCTAAAATAATCGTGCTAATTGAGCATGATTATTTTAAAATCATGACCTTAACCTAAAGCATAGATTAGATAAAAAATATTTTATAAATAAATATTTTTAAGTATGTTTACTCTATTTGTTGTTAAAGACATCTTTTTAGGCACTAAGTATAAATAGTACAGTAAATGATTTTATTTACTTTGTAAGTGTAAATAGGTTTGTATTATATTGCTTGATTTATAGGAGTCTTTTGGCACTTACTAAGAACGAAATAAACAATTACACTACCCTATAGAGTTAAATATCTTTTCTTGAAATAAATCTTTAACTTAAGCAAGCCAGACTCTAAAGTTGCTGATGGCAGTCAAAGAATTTACTTTTAAGCATATTAGAACAAGAACAAGTATTTATACTTATTCTTGGATGCTTAATGATTTGTAAAGTAGAAATATATGTATAAAACAGCTAACAAATAAAGAAATAATATTCAATAAAGTGTATGGCTAGACTCTTTGCGGTGAGTCCACTTGCCTACAAAATAGTATGAGCACCAGGCAAGAGGTGGTATTTTTTTATATACTTTCTCTAAAAGACGTATCATAGCTAATTAACTGCCCAGATTTCTAAACTGCTATACTACCTAATCTCGTGTCTGTTAGAGAACCCCGAGCCAAAATAGAATATATCGATTTATGTCACCGATCTACGATTAAAAGCGTGAGCTTAAGGAGTAAGACTTAAGCTAGAGGCGTGACTAGCTCGCCCAACCGTCATTTGAGTGGTACTGCCAAGTATTTCCCCAGCTTGATTTATCTACAAGTCTTTCTACTAAGACGCGGCAAGATCGGACTACATGAATGGCGGTGGCAAGGGATTAAAATTTCCTTAAAAATCAGCAAGCGGACGTAAACAGTTAGCTTGTATCGCATCCGGTATCTTTGATCAATTTGCCGTGGCGCAAATTTTAAGGCTATGTCTCGCCAACTTGTTGTAAAGCCTGAAGAAGGCAGAATGTTGGAGAATGGGGACTTAAAGAGGTTTTGCCGGAACCTTTGGTTATACCGCTAAAAACCGGCACTGCCAACGGCTACCTTAGTTGCTGTATTGCGAATAATCCAGACATAGAAGGACTGAGTTTCCACACTCAAACTTACATTATGAACGCGAACAGCGACTAAGCCGTTATTTATGAATAAAGAAGAATTTGCCAATCGCCTTCTCAGTGGGAAACTATGGAAAATGACGCGGCAACGCTCTACTGTCCAAATGAACTTTGTCAAGCTGCTAACCCCCTTACCCACAAGTTTTGCCAGCGATGCTCCACAGCTCTACCCAAACGTTTTCTCTGGGCTGTGGCGGATAATTCGATTGTGGGTAATTCTGGGGAATTACTACAAGAGCGTTATTTAATTATTGAACAGAATGTTTTATTAGATACCAAGCCCGGTCTTCTGCCGCAAATACCCGAACAACAAAAGTTAGATGATATCAAATCCTATTTAAGATTAATTCCCTATCGCTTACATGTACCTCAAGTTTACGGAATACTGTCTTTGAATGGTGGGAATACCCAAAAAGAAATATTGCTTTTAGAAAAACCCCCGCTTATTCTCCATGAAGCACCGACAAAAGTGCAATTGTGCGATCAATTGACAGCTAGTTGGAAAGGGGCCACTTCCCTCCGACAACTCAATTGGCTGTGGCAAATAGCTCAATTATGGCAACCTTTGGCTAGTGTTGGTGTAGCTTCTACCTTGCTGGCAAAAAATCTAATTCGGGCAGAAGGTTCCATAGTCCGCTTATTAGAATTAAATTCGGATGCTGAAATTAGACCAACCTTGTCCGATGCAGGAGAATTTTGGCAACAAAATTTATTGCCACAAGCACAACCGGCGATTCGCGATTTTATGAGCGAAGTTTGTCGTTTGTTAATTCAAGGGGAAATACATTCTAGCGAACAGTTAACTGCTGTTTTAGATAAGGGATTAACTCGCTTGGGTGAATCTCACAAGCCTACCATCAAAGTGTTTACGCTGACAGACACTGGACCTAGTCGCCAACGTAATGAAGATGCTTGTTTTCCCCAAAGCGGTACTAGTATCTCCAAGCCACCATCAAAGTCGGCTTTAACTATTGTTTGTGATGGTATTGGCGGACATGAAGGAGGCAATGTCGCTTCTAATTTAGCGATTGAAACTATTCAACAGTTCTTAGGGCAATTAGTCAGTTTACCAGATGACCACATTGAGCCGGCTACCCTACTTGTGGACTTAGAACGGGCTGCTGCTGCTGCTAACGATAAAATTAGCCAGCGTAACGACAGCGAAAATCGTCAAGGAAGGCAGCGCATGGGAACAACTGTGGTGATGGCTTTACCAGTTGCCTATGAAATGTATATTGGTCACGTTGGTGATAGTCGTGCTTACTTAATTACGCGCAATAACTGCCATCAAATAACTCTTGACGATGATGTTGCTTGCCGTGAAGTACGACTTGGCTATGCGATTTATCGAGATGCCGAACAGCAAGCCGCTTCTGGTTCATTGGTACAGGCATTGGGTATGAATGCGAGTAGTGCTTTACACCCGACGGCACAGCGATTTATTCTCGATGAAGATTGTGTTTTTCTATTATGTTCTGATGGTCTAAGTGATTTTGACCGTGTAGAACAATACTGGGACACAGAAATCCTGCCGTTATTAAATAACAATGGTGATGTAGTAAGCGTTACTAAGCAATTGTTACAAATTGCTAACAATCAAAATGGTCACGACAATGTGACTATCGCTTCCATACATTGCCAAATAAAATATTCTGAGCCGAAGTCAGCCTTGGAAGGAAGTCTTGCTGATGTTTCTTTAATTTCAGCAGCAGATTATTCACACTTAGCCTCAGTAACTCAAAATCTTCCCAATGGCAAAACTCAAGTAATTACAGAAAAAGTTGCTACTCCCGGCTCTAAGTTACCCCTGACTTTAGGTATAATCGCTTTATTAACTATGGCTGGCGGTATTTTAGGCTATTTTTGGAGAGGTGGAATATTCAGTAATAATTCTGCCCCAGAAGAAGTAATCGCCAAAAACCCAAGTACTGATAACCCTCCCCAAGCTAATGAAGAGATCGAGTTACAAAGACTTGCCAAAATAGACCAAGGTTGGTTAATTAATACCAAAACCAAAATTAATCTAACGGAAAGCGCGACACCGCCTCCTAATGAGGATGTATCTTCTCAACCGCCATTATCAATTTATGCACCACCTGGTAGTTTGTTACAAGTTGTGCAAAAACTGCCGGTTTCCTCATCTCAAGACTATTGGCTACAGATAAAAGTATGCTTAGTTGAAGAAGAAATGGCGAAAAATCCCACCGATCCAACATTAAATACCAATCCCAACTTTGCAAAGCCCAAACCGGGCGAACTACTTTGGCTTAAACTTTCGCAACTCACACCATCTAATGCCACATTTGGCAAACCAAGTACTTTATCAAACCACTGTTCACAGGAGGATAGCTCACCTCCAGCAGTTGAAGATTTTTCTACTTCAACGCCAGTTGAGGACTCTGTTCCAGGATTAGAGCCATTAACTCAACCAAAACCTGGTAATATTCGTGGGAGCACAATATTACCCCAAACGGGTAACAGCACTGATTCAAAAACTCGATAAACTATAAGAAACTGGAATAATACAGGTAATCGCCTGAAAAGACTATTACGGCGACAAACATTTTGCCTGAAAAAAAATTAGCTATGTAATTATTTCATTTTACCTTTAAGTTTAAAGAATCCATGCCATCCCTCAACCTGGCGATCGCCCGTCTCATTCACACTGGCACTGAAAATTTCGCCATTTGGGTGGTGAATTCCCCCTATCCCAGTGGTTATGTTCTACATGATTGTTTATGGTCGCCAGAGCTAAATCAAGCTTGGCTGGAATGGCAGCAAATGTTTGCTGGACATTCTCGCTTGGATATATCGCCGAAAAATAAATCGAAAACCGAAAATCCACTTCCATTAAATTCCCTATCACCCGCTTCCGGTCAAAAAACCAGCTATAGCAGCCGTTTGATGCAATACATGGGGGTTAGCCTATGGCGTTGGGTATTTGAGGGAGAAATTCTTGGCAGTTTGGAGCGCAGTCGCGGTATTGCAATGGGGCAGCATACACGTTTGCGCTTTCGATTGGAAATCCGCGATCCAGATTTGATTGCTATTCCTTGGGAAATTATGCAGCGCGAACCCGGACAACCCGCAATGTCGCTTTCCCAACATCTGTTGTTTAGTCGCACTACTTCGAGCGTTGAACCCCTTTCTTGTTCGGGAACCGATCAAGCTTTAAATATTTTGTTAGTTTTAGGAGAAGATGAAAACCTGCAACTTGAAGAAGAAGCAGCTATTCTTCAACAAACTCTTTCTGGTGGGAATTCAATCGGTATGGGTTCATCAGGATACGCGCCTTTCCTAGTATATACGCTGGTAAAACCATCTCCACAACAGCTGATTTCACAGCTAGAAACCAAGGCTTATAACGTCTTTTTTTATGCGGGTCATGGCTTGCCAGGACCAGATGGCGGATTTCTTTTTTTACAAAAAGATATGACCCTTAACGGCATGGAATTAGCACAAGCTTTAACCCGCAGTAACGTAAAGCTGGCAGTTTTTAACGCTTGCTGGGGAGCGCAACCTGCAGCCAACAAAAACCGAGCTATTCCTCACAGCAGTTTAGCAGAAGTGCTGATACGTCAAGGCGTGCCTGCGGTACTGGGAATGCGAGATGAAATTACAGATGAGGAAAGTCACAGCTTTATTCAAACCTTTGCTTTAGCTTTACGTACTCGCAAACCTATTGATGAAGCTGTCGCAGAAGGTAGAAAAAGATTATTGACAATTTATCATTTTAATCAACCCTCTTGGACTTTACCAGTTCTTTATCTACACCCCCATTTCGACGGCGATTTACTCAAAAGTTTTGAAGAAGGCGCTACAGAAATACCAACAACTTTTATTCCCGGTAGCGCTAATGCTTCGTTACGTTCGTTACAAGCAGGATCTAAAACTTGGTCGCTCAAACCCGGAGTTACCCGTATTGGTCGCACCAAAGAAAATGATATTGTAATCAGAGAACCTTCTGTTTCAAAACGTCACGCTGAAATTCTATGTCGCAATAGCCTAGTAGGTAAGAATCAAGTACAAATTTACTATTTGCAAGATTTATCTACTTATGGCACCACTTGGATTTTACGGGATCGCGGCTGGGAACAAATTTACCGACGAGAAGAACCTTTAGAATCTGGAATGCACTTGAAGTTTGGTAGCACTAAAAGTCAAACTTGGGAATTTAGGATAGAAAATTAGATACCCATCAAGTTGGTTCTATTACTTATGGCGATATAAACATAGACGCTATGCCAGTACTCAAAGTTTAAAACCTTATTTAAGTAGAGAAAATCAGATTTCAGTTTGCGGAAATCAAAGACTGGATGCTGTAGCTGTCAATACCCCAATTAATTCCGAAAGGAGACAACACATGGCTGACAAAATCAAAGGTTCAACAAATTTTAATAATTCACATCCTCAAATTGAGTTGGATTTACTCGCAAGCCTACTTGAACCAGAAGATAATGGTTATCCTTGGAATCCCTGCGACGAGGAGACGCAAGCTTATTTCGATCGGTTAGAAGAGCAATTCCCCATGCAGGAAATGCTCGGAGAGGAACTACATACACGCTCTCTAAGTTTTCACAACCAACTAGATGCACTTTGGTCTAAGATTGAAACTTCAAGCCACTACAATTGTAATACAAACTCGACTGTAGCAGTTAAGCTTCAAAAAAGTTTACAAAAACAGTTTCCTAATAGCATGCCATTAGACTGGATCGACTTGATTGCTCAGAAAGCAGCAGAAATTTTTAATTCGCAACAGCCGATGGCAGAACAACTGATTGAATGCGTACAAACTATATTACCGAGTTTAGAAGTTGACGACATTATGGTTTTAGCGCGTCCATTAGCTTACGCAACGAGGAGTGGCGAATCAAAGAGAATTGAATCCACCTTAGCTAACTTCAAACAAGACGAAAGTAGTGAATGGACAGCTTTATCGGAAATTGAGCAAGCTAAATTAGGTTTAGCTGTTGCTTATCATGCACTAAATCAGTTGGATAATTTTCAAACAGAAGAGTAAATTTTTCCTCACCATTTCCTACTTAAATTGCAACGCGAATGCAATGAACTTGTTTTTCTTTCCTGATGGCTGGGACTATGCTATTTTTGTGATTTTTATCTCTTGGGGTAGATTTACCCAATATATTTAAAGAATAGAATAGTTAGTTTACCAGCCTCATCTATCAAAAGATATATTAATATAATTAGTTATTATAAAGTTCTATTCACCCGCGTAGTCGGCGGGAGAATAACTAGCAGTTCTCAAACCCCTTCCCGGCTTTATGATTACCTAACTGATATAGGAAGGGAGTGAGGGAGAAATTCTTAGCCGGTAATCGATTATTGCGATCGGAGGAATCCGATTGCCTTCTGAAGATAATTAATAAATAATTTTGAATTATCAATTATTTGTTTCCAAAAAAGCGAGTGGCAAAATTTTGTTCGCGATTGGGCGAAAGCGCTCTTGCTTTTAGAATTGCGGCCATTAGAAAAGCATAAGACAAAACACCTACAATAACTAAAAGTAAGCCGTTGATAGCCCCAGTTGCATTCCATAAAGCATGGAGTGCTGATGCACTGAGGTAGCCAACTAATAGAATTTGCCCTCCTAACTTTGGTTTAAGTACAGCTAAACCGATGAAGTACCCAAGATATCCACTGTAAGCCATGTGTCCCGCTACAGAACCTAAAATTCTCGGGATCAGTAGTTGCAATCCTACTAATTGCCCAGTTTCTGCTCCTGCATGAATAGCGGCATTTTGAGTCACTTCTGGTACATACTGACCAAGTGTTTCTAAGAGTGTAAAACCGACGGCAGAAGCTGCGCCAAGTAAGATTCCATCTAAAGGTTCCCAAACGCCAATACGCTCTCGCCAAGGTGAAGATAATCCCAAACTGATAAAGTATATACCCAAAACTGGTAATGCTTTAAGTAGTTCTTCCATTAAGCCAGCGCCGAAAAACATTCGCACTAGCCATTCTGTAAAAGTAATTGATTCTTGCCCTGAAGGTAAACTACCGGGTAAGATTTCGCGAAATATAAAAATGAATAAATCTAATAAAGGACTAATTAAAATTAAAGCTGTTGATAAAGCCACGCCAAATAAAACCCACCAAGGCTTATGCTTGCCACATAGCTGATAAATAAAATAATAGGCGGCAAAGGCTATATAAATAGCGACTATAGTTTGGTTTGCTTCTGGTTTTCCGACTGTAGCAAACATTAGTACTACAAAGATGACTGTTAAAATTCCCGGTATTAGGTAGGCTTTGCGAGTTAAGTCTTTACCTGTAGAAACTATGGGGAATAATTGAGTAAAGCTGACAGAGTCTGATGCAGAATAGTTTTGAGAATTTGTAGTTAATTTATGTGGTGTGTTAGCGGAAATTGTCGTTTTTTGTTTAACTATTTCGCTACTAAAAACCAATTGGGGTCCATCGTAACCTAAAGTAATGCGATCGCCGGGGAAAACTTGCTGACATTCCTGCAAGCGTTTTCCGTTCAAGTAAGTACCGTTAGCACTATTTAGATCGCAAAGTATCCAACTGATTTCACCATCGGGGGATAAACTTAAAGGACGAATCACCGCATGACGGCGAGATACCATGCGATATTTTAATGCATCTAATACAACTTGACAGTGAGGATCGCGTCCAATTACCGCCTCTGAAGTTGGAATCAGCGGATAGCCTTGATTAACTAATCCTGTATCTAATTCCTTACCAGACACTAGCCGCAGAAATGCATTCTGTCTTGCGTTTTTGCCTGTCATCGAGTCAGTATTATTTCTCAACTATAATATAAATATCTTATCTTTGTTGGCGGTAAAATTTGGCCGCACAACTCTTAGTTAATACCCTAGGAATTGACATTAAATCCGGAATCTCCGAAGCAGTGATGTATGCTATATGACATATTTTATAGAATCCCATTAGTTATGATACCTACAAATAACTGCCAGTACTAGCTTTGTCGCGCTTTTTTTTCGGTGAGGGTATAAATGTGCTGCTAACCGCGAGCTAACATTTTTGATACGATCTTTGTTTGATGGTGTAATGGGGAAGGATTTTGAGATAAATTACTAGTTATTAAACCTCCTATCATTAAATACTTTTTTATTTTTCCTTTTATTAATACACTATAGTTCACTCTTTCTTCGCAAGTGAAAATTTATAAATGAAATTCAACAAATGGGTGAACTTGTGTAGGTAGAATTACCTTAATTATTAGTTTAAGCTAAATGAGTAGGCTTTGGGTTTGTTTAACTATAAACTTTACTGCGCATTCGGGAGTTTTTAGAGAAAGCTTTTATTATGTAGTTTAATTTATTGTATCTTTAGAGTCTTAACTCGAACAATAATTTTGTATGCGAACAGTTTAGAAATCGTAATTACTATACTATTTCTTTACTTTAATACTATTAAGTATCTATATTTGCGACGGAAAAATAAGTTATTTAAGATCAATTTTATAAAGCAATGGGTCCATTTGCCAGTGTGAGAATAATTCCAAACTAACAAATGACCGCTCGCTGTAGGTGGAAAGTTTACAAGTTAATTAAGATAGGGTAGCCATTTGGGGATGTTCTATATAAGTCCCAAGCACTTTGAGAAATTCAGCCAGCCAACGAGGATGGGCTGGCCAAGCAGGTGCGGTTACTAAGTTTCCATCAACTACTACTTCTTTCGCACTAACATCTACATATTTTCCGCCAACACTGAGTATATCGGGGCTACAGGCAGGATAGGCAGTACAAGTTTTGCCTTGCAATACATTAGCTGCTGCAAGAATCTGTAAACCATGACATATTGCAGCAATCGGTTTATTTGCTTCAGCAAAATGCTGAGTAATTTCTAATACTCTTTGATTTAAACGGATGTATTCTGGTGCTCTTCCTCCAGGAATAACGAGGGCGTGATAGTTTTTTTCGTCTACCGTTGCAAAATCAGCGTTTAAAATAAAGTTATGACCGGGTTTTTCACTATAAGTTTGGTCACCTTCAAAATCATGGATGGCCGTTCGTACTTTCTCGCCGGTTTTTTTTTCGGGACATACCGCATCAACTATATGTCCTACCATTTGTAAGGCTTGGAAGGGAACCATCACTTCATAATCTTCTACATAATCCCCAACAATCATCAATATTTTTTGGGCTGTCATACTTAGTTTTACTCTCTGATGGACGAAAACAGGTTATATGAAAAAGGTTACAGGTTAAAGGTCTGTATGTTAAAGGTTAAATAAAATATTTTTTGGCTCTTCAGTACTTAGCATGGGAAAAATATAGTCAATCGAAATAAAATAGTGGAAAAATAACTCGTTGGATTGATGAAATTATTGCTTACTTTGATAACCGTACAACCAGTGGTGTTTTTGAGAGAATTAATAATAAATTAAAACTTATTAAATGTTTGGGATATGGATTTAGAAACGAGATGTTTACTTAACTGGCATTTATATTAGCTAAGCATACTAAGTACTGAATAACCTATTTTTTTGTTATTTATGCATATCCTTGATAAATTGGAAATAATACCAAATTAAAGAATGATTGCCATAGAAGAGAATCTCAAGTTCTTATTCAATCAATTTCTAATTATCTTAAATATCAAATCTAATAAACCATTAAAATAAAGCCATTCAAAATCACTTAATTCATCTGTTTCTTAAAAACTATTTAGGATACATAATTCACGGCTTGCTGTAATTCTTTAAGCTTTTCTAAGACTGCACCACAACTAAACAATTTCTTTGCCTTCGCTAAACCTGACCACATATCCCCACAAATTCCGCTACGCCATAAATAAAAACCGCCGTTCCATAATGCTGTTTGTAGTACAACGGAAGGTTTACCTTGCAATAGCAAATGCACTTGTGAAACTAATTCATCAGTACTATTTAGGGGTGTGTTTTTGGTAATAAAGCCATATTCGCGAGGAACTAAGAGTAATCTTTCTATAGAATTCGCACCATTACCTAAACCTATAATAGCAGTGCGATCGCGTGGTAAGTCGCAACTGCCTTCTAAACCTTTGACTGTTGTAAATTGAGTTACCCCCATTTGGGCGAAGGTTGCTTGAAATCTTGCTTCTGTTGGTGGATGAACAAACCCAGTAATTATATGAGCATTGCCAGCATAAGGACACCAAATTAATTCCATTGTGGCAAAGGGCGGACGTTTGCCGATTTGATCGCGGTATTCCCAAATACTTTTTGTTATGGGAAAATGCCGTGGTGTATAAATAAAACCGATTCCCGTTTTTTCTAGAACCTGTTGGGTTTTTGCTAATTCTAACTTTGTCCAGTCAACACCCAAGCCTTGCCAAATATCTACTAACGGAAGTCCGTATTTTGTTGGTAAGCGATCGCCTCCGTGCATGATTACATTTTGCCCAGAATAAGCTAATAATAGAGCTGTTATGGGGCTAATGGGCGCAGTACGGGTTCTGCCATCATAAGGTATACCAAAAACTATAACTGGTCGCTCCCCCTCGATTGCTTTTAATTTTGGTCCAAGTTCATTGTAAGCATCCAACATTCCCGCTAATTCTTCGCTAGTAGGCCGTTTGATGCGATGTGCAATCAAAAAAGCACCAATTTGTGCTGGTGTTGCTTCCCCTAACAAGATCATTTTGGTTGCTAATCCTGCTTCAGTGCGAGTTAAATTATATGAAGTATGTTCCCCACTACCTATTTTTTTAAGTAAATCTCTAAACAAATTGCTCATCTTTTTTTTGATAGTTGATAGTTGGTAGTCGATAATTGATAGTTGTAAAGTTTACTAAGGACGGTGGGTAGGAAAAATTATCGTTATGACAAGGTAGAAGTGAGTAGTGAATAGCTCGTTTGGAATAAGCCATTATGTATACGCAAAGCGGCAAAGGTTCCCAGGCGAATTTTTTTTAGAAGAAAAAAATTCTGGCTGGCTGCCCGGTAACTTATACTATAAGTTATTTAAGCGTAACTACTTAACTCCGTGAGCCACTAACTCCTAACTCTTATTTTTGATAATTAATAGTTGATTATTGTAAAATTTACTAACTCCGTGAGCCACTAACTACTAACCACTAACCACTAACCAATTTTGGTATATGTTCGCAAACTAGATGCCAAAAGTACTGTATGGGAGGAATTTGTAAGCGGTCTTGAGTTGTTACCATTACTACTTCACGAGTTAAAGATACACTGTTGACGGAAGAACCATTATTGTTAAAAACAAAAGGACGAACCGCAAGACTGGGATCTATACGTGCTTCAATTAATGCAGAATATGGTAATAAAGCGATCAATTCTCCTTGACGTACTATTCCGCGGAAAGCATCTAAAGTATTCACCTCTAAGGCTGCTTTAAGTAATGCGTCGCTTTCGTCAAAACGATTTTGGATCAAACGGTGCATTCCATAACCTTCTTTAAAAATTACTTGGGGATAGCGGATTAATTCTTCCCAAGGAATACATTCATATTCAGCTAATGGATGATTGGCTGATGCTAAAACTTCTATCTTGTCTTCATAAAGTGGTTTAACAATCATTTCTTTACTCGTGGTTAAAAAACGATTGTTCATTACAATTGCCAAATCCACTAATCCATCTTTGAGAACCTTTAATGCCCTATCGCTACCTAATGATGTTACCCGTAATTGCACATCCGGGTATTGCTTGCAAAATAATTGCAATAAAGGTGGAAAATAATAAGCACATACAGAGGGAATAGAAGCAATACAGAGTTCTGGTTGTTTACCTGTGATTAAATTTGTTATTTCCTGCTTAGCAGTTTGCCACTCTAAACAAATTTTACGGGCACGAGGTAATAAAGTTTCACCTGCCCAGGTTAATTTTGACTGATTACTTCTGTGAAACAATTCAAACCCTAAATCCGCCTCCAGTGCCTGAATTTGGCGACTGATTGTAGATTGGGTAACACTACATTTTTGTGCTGCTTTCTGAAAGCTGCCATTCTCGACAATTGCCAAGAAGGCTTGCAACTGTTCTAGCCGCATTTTAGAGTAGCCGATGGTTAGATTTATGGCAAATTTAACTTAACGTACTTTTAGGTAATATTTAGTATTTTTTGTTACATATGCTTTTGAGGTCAATTTTAGACGGGCTTATATATGTTTGTAATTTTACTTTGATATGAAGATATTAAGGTATCACAGCTAATTCTAGTAATATAGCGAATTTCACGCTTATTAGAATACAAAACTCTAATTTTACCGACTAGTAAAAGCCTCTCTCTTTTAGAGGAGAGAGATACTCTACAAGAAGAGGCTCCTGCTTGCCCACAGAGATTTAAAACTGTGTTGCCTTCAACCGAAAATGGCTAAGTAGGTACTTGGGAAAAATTCTCATGGGAACCTTTGACAAGGGAGTAGTGAGTAGTGAATAGTGAGATTGAGTAACCTAAGATAGGTGATTTACATTCTTTTACATAGTTTGATTTATTTATGCGTACTTACTTATATTGTTCTCAAGTAGTTATCAATTATTTTTGTTAGTGAAAGTATAAATAAATAAAATTTCCTTTTTTTACCAAAAATCAAAAAAAATGGCGGAATAAATTTTGGATATCGGGATAAACGATAGAGAGATTTATGCAAGCTCTGCCCTACTATGGCATCTATGGGGATAATCCAAAATATCAAATACTCTAGTCTTTGAATTTAAATGCGCGAATGGGGAGCATCCGGGGATCTGTCAACCTTTTGATTAATGTACCAATGATTGTTTATAGTTAAAACTGCAAGATTTTGATTTAAACAGATGATTTTTCTTTACTCATTACTTTTAATCTTATTTATCTACTTTTGATATTCCCCGTTCCCATTCACCGATATCAACATTAAAGAAAGGCAAGGTATGAAGGATGAGAAATCTATTTAGACAAATTCGTAAATACAGTCAAAATGATAATTTTTTGCATTTTATTGAAAATGTCGAAGAATTAGTTTCCAAGCTGCTATCGATAATTATGATCGCAGTCATATTATTTACAATTGCAGATTTAGTCATACATATAATCAGAAAAATATTAATATGGGACTTGAATCGAGCTAGCTTTAATCAGAACTTGTTTACAACTTTTGGACTTTTCTTAAATGTTTTAATTGCTTTAGAAATTCTGGAAAATATTACTGCTTATCTGAGGAAACACGTTGTTCACGCTGAATTGGTAATTGTTACTTCCTTAATTGCTGTAGCCAGAAAAATTATTATCTTAGATTTAGGTAAAACGAGTGGCCTACAAGTTTTTGGTTTAGGGATAGCGGTTCTTTCTTTATCAATCAGTTATTGGATTATCTATAGTAGAAAACGTCGAAATTAATGAGAAAATATTTTATTTCAATTAACGTATATAGCCATACCTTCATGAGCTAACAATGAGTTATCAAAGTTAGATTTCAGTTTTACTTGAACTCTATCTAAAAAATCATCGTTATCATTTGGATGATGATTGGAAAATACAAGTTGTTTAACACCCGCCCTGCGAGCTAAATCTACAGCAATTTCCCAATAGGAATCAATTGGTGTTTGGGAGTCGCGCAAATTAGAAGTAAGGTAGCTAGGATTAGCAATCAGCAAGTCTACTCCTTGAGTTAACTTGAGCACGCTGTCTTTATCTAACTCATCTATTTTAGACTGTAAATCGGTGATATAAGCTACGCTATATTCTTTCCATGTAACTCTATAGCCTATAGACTTCTGAATGTTATTAATTAATGCCATTTCTACTGTTACATCATCTATGGCTACCACTTTATCCGGAGTCAAATTATAAAACTGCAGTTGTGACTGCATGACTTGTAAGGGGTAAGGAAAATGCGGTAACAACATTTGATCGCAAAGTGATTGCTTAATCGATGCTCCATTAGAAGCAGCCGTACCGTAAATATGTAAGCAATTTTGAGGTAAAAATGCGGGAGCAAAGAAGGGAAAACCTTGAATACGGTTTGTTTGGGCGTTACTAAAAAATAAATGGGTTATTAATTGTTGCTGTTTTTGCAGCCAACTTTGTCCTAACATTCGTAAGCCGGTACCGCCATCGAAAATCAAATTCTTCCCACCAACTTGCATTTCTACGCAAGCAGTATTACCTCCATAAAGATTAGTTTCTTTCCCTGGAGTTGGAATTAAACCCCGCACGCCCCAAAATTTAACTAAAAATCTGTCAGCTTGCTTTTCGGGCAGATTATCTGGCGTTCCTTTTACGTATTTACGCTGGCGCGACGATTCTATATTAGACATTTTTATTACATAATTGTCTTGCCGAGCAGGTCATCGTAGTGTCGCACTTCTAACAATTTGTTTTTGTCGTCTACGATGACAACTGTCGGAGAGAAACTTTTGATTTCCTCCGGAGTAAACTGCCCGTAAGACATTATAATCAAGCAGTCCCCTTTTATGCCTAGACGTGCCGCAGCCCCATTTAGCTCGATAGCTCCCGAATTCGCCTTAGCCGGTATTGTATAAGTAAGAAAGCGCTCACCGTTGGTGACGTTCACTACTTGTACTTGCTCGTAAGGTAAGATACCTGATTTCTCCAAAAGCGTTTGGTCTATGCTAATACTACCCACATAATTAAGATTAGCTTCGGTGAGAGTACAGTTGTGAATTTTTGCTAAAAGAAGCGTGCGCTGCATTGGTCTGGTGGGTTTTAAAGGAGAAAATTGAATATGAAAGTTGTTGTTGCTGCTTGAATGCAGTTGGTAGTGAAGTTTGATGTATTATTTAGCAGCGGCTAAGATACATTTTTCTACTAAAGGCGCGACTTTATCAACATCCTGCCAACCAAGAATCTCAGTTACTTTTTTCTCTAAGTTTTTGTAAGTGCGGAAAAATTCTGCGATTTCATCAAGTTTATGAGGTGCTAAGTCTTGAAGAGACTTGACATTGACATAACGTGGATCTTTATCAGGAACGCAAAGAATTTTTTCATCGCGATCGCCACCGTCAATCATTTCTAACATCCCGATGGGTCGTGCTGCAATTACACAACCGGGGAAGGTTGGCTCATCCATTATTACCATACCATCGAGGGGGTCGCCATCATCAGCCAAAGTATTAGGTACAAAGCCATAATCATAGGGATATTGTACCGATGAATAAAGCACCCTATCTAAGGCAAAAGCTTGTAAATCCTTGTCATATTCGTATTTATTTTTACTTCCGCCGGTAATTTCAATCAAAACGTTTATTAAACCGGGTTTTGGTTGAGCCGTGATGAGTGATAAGTCCACAAATTTCTCCTAAAGTAAAAATGAATTGTCGGTGAGAAGCTTGGAGGCTCCCCGTGTAGAATTTTAGGTCAATATGGACTTAACGATAAAGTAGTTTATAGTCTTTTGATACAAAAAGGCTGAGTTGCAGGCTGTATCAGCAGCTAGCAAAAGACTTTATTCTATGAATATTCGGCAAGAAACACGAGCAAAAACCCACTAATCATTAACTTTCTGATGTCTAGCAGGTTTCTTTGATTCCTAGCGTAGTGGTTTAATACTTTTGATTTTTGTTTGCCATAGATAACGAGCAGGCAGCACAAGAGAGATCCAAAAAATAAAATAGGCGCAATCGCCACGGCTGAGCTTTTAATTGCGAGTCTCATGGGATGGCTTAGTCTTAGTTATTCCAGATGCTAGACTTTTTCACTTATCTTAAAGCCATTGGAAGTCAAAGTTGAGATATTGTAGCTCCTTGTGGATTTGCTTTGAAGAAAAATAAAAAAGATGCCTCCTAAATATGGCATCTTTAGTATCTTCGTATCTACATTAAAGCTGGCTTTCTCGAGATGAGCCTTTGGAAAACTATTTTGGACTCACACCTCTGGTGACGCTTTTTTTAACCATCTTCAAAGTATTCAAGTATTCGATCGATGATTTTCGACTCAATGGGTATAAGTCACGCCCTTATACGCGGCACATTAGAACATATTTATCTTTAAGTTGATATTCGTCTTGAAATAGTTTTCTCATACTCAATTACAAGTAGAGAAGTAACATCACTTTTATGTGAGTTGCTTCTATTAATTGCCACTCTCGGAGTTACTCTTTTTTCGATAAGCCCGAAGTGTCTTGATTCATTTTATAAATGGATGAAATTTCACTTTTTATTAGTTCTGTATCATTGTCAGTTGTTTGTAAGTTATAGGTTAATGGTTGCCGGTTATCCTGAACGCTGCTTGAAGAGTAATGACCAATTACAAACATCGGTAACGTCAGAGTTAACATAGCAATCGCTGTTCCTACAACGTCTGCCAAACGTTGAGAAGGTAATTCCTCTGTATTGGCAGACTGACTGTTTGAATCCATATAAATTATTTAACTCTTTACATCACTAGTTGCTACAACTCTCCTTTACTGAGAGTGTTGCTATTATTTTAGCTTTTTTTCTGACCGTAAACTCTGTACTCTTCAAGATTTTCAATGAGTTTTGGAAGTGACTTTATATATTTCTTTATACCGGAAACTCTTGATACCAAGTAATGCTGAAATATTTTTTTTTATTTTTGTAACTTATCTCGCTTTGTACTTGCGTGTTTGCTGTTATCATTACAGCTTATTTCCATTATTTTCTATGCAATAAAAAATACATGGTATTTATCTATTAATATTAACTTTAAATGATCTTAAAGGTCAATATCCTCTTTCTTTAGGATGATTTAGTACTCTAGAATAAGGGTTTTAGGCTTTTTAGAAAGAAAAATATTTTACGTTTAATACCTAAAAGTAATTGAAAATACTTCAATTTTTCCGATTCATCATCAGTAAATCCACTCAAACTGAATTATTGAGAATATGCTTTGTGGAAAATGCTTAGATCGTAATTATATACCGCATAATTACAGAACAAACTAACTATTTTCAAGTAACAGTAAGTGATGATTACTTATCAAAAATCTTCACATTTAAATCCGTTAAAATCATTATAAATAAAGTTGATGGTACCACGATAGGTACCGACAACAGTCGGCTATAAATATCCGGATGATTTCGGAAAAATTATCATACGGTTATGTCTGATTAAATATTCTTTTAATACAAGTTAAAGTACGCTGTAAACTGTCTTATATTCCAAATAAAACAAATTAAAAATGTATAACAATTGATAAAAAAATCCGGACGAAAAAAACCGCCACTAAGATAGGGCGGTCTGGTTAAGCAATCGGAGGGTATTTACAGCTTACTCTGTTGGGATATAAAATTGTTG
This sequence comes from Rivularia sp. (in: cyanobacteria), assembly GCA_050042755.1. Taxonomy (GTDB): domain Bacteria; phylum Cyanobacteriota; class Cyanobacteriia; order Cyanobacteriales; family Nostocaceae; genus Rivularia. Next base: position 6,705 of record JBHJJJ010000296.1, on the reverse strand, counting down.
TAGCTAAGTTTGCACTTACAAGACAAAATTCGTCGCTTTAAACAATTAACTTAATTTACATTAAAAGCGCCCATTTTTTCTTTGATAAATCTAATATAAAGATGCCTAAAAGTGGATTTAATCACGCGGGGCATTCCAAAATCAATTGGCATCAATTTGGAGGGTAGTTGCCAATCATTTATTTGTAACAAGTCAGGATGTAACCCGACAAAATTAATTGCATTTAGTTCCGGGCAAATTCCCAATCGCATTGATGCAGCAACAGTAGGTACTTGTTCGGGAGGAACTTTGAGTATTTCTACTATGGCTCTATCCAAAGCAAACACGTCTGTTGATGAACCTAATATCCCTAATTCGCGGGGTTCACCCCCACTAGGACCGTTGCCCTCATGACCGATAATTCCGTCTATAATTGTTAAGTTGGGATTAATAGCCTTTGCTGTCTCGACTAACATTTCTCCAAAGCGCTTGGCATCTTTCCCTGCTTCCATATGCCACCAAGCTTTCATTTTGCCGGGTACGCAACCAAACAAGTTTTTCACTCCCAAAGTTAATACCAATTGTGCGTGAGATTTGACTTTCGGTAGGTTGATTACTACATCGGCTTCCATCGTCTCTTTAGACAACAACAGATGGTTAAATTTCTCGTTGACAACTTGGTAGCGTTGACCGTGAAACTCTACAATGGGAAGATTGAGTTCTTGCAAAATATTTTCATATCCATTAGCTAACGCGACTCCTTAAGCGCTACCAAAAGCAGGGCTATCTCCCAAAAAAGGCTTACCACCAGCCTCAATTACCATATTCGCCACTGCGTAAACCATTTCCGGACGTGTGGTACACTCAGACTTAGGACGGGAACCTGTCAGCAAATTAGGTTTTAGTAAAACGCGATCGCCACTTTTAACAAATGCTGTAATTCCACCCAAGGGTTCCAGTAAAGTTTCTAAAGATTCCCTCAAAACTTCCACTTCATAGGAAGTAGCCCTAATTAAACTGACAGATGGTGTTTGAGTCTGCATTGATAATGTAGTATTTCTATTCTGTGGTTTGATTGCAGCTTAATTTAAGCGTATTTTTAACCTTTCCGAATCAGTAAAAACTAGGGACACTTTCAAATGTGGACAATGGTAAGGGAACTCACGGAGTTAGGAGTTGGGAACTCACGGAGTTAGTAGTTGGGAGTTGGGAGTTGGTAGTTGTTTTTAATCATTTAGTCTTCCCTATTCCCTATTCCCTATTCCCAATTCCCTATTCCCTAACAATTTCACTCATTTGTTGGAGATTTAATACTTCGGCCAATTCTTGTTCATTCATCAGTCCTTTTTCTAGTACAATCTGTCTTAGTGATTTACCTGTGTCCATTGATTCTTTTGCTATTGCTGCTGCATTGAGGTAACCAATATGAGGGTTTAATGCCGTTACCAACGCCAAACTTCCTTCGGCGTAGGCTAAACAGCGTTCTGGTGAAGCAGTAATTCTTTGGATGCAGCGAGAAGTGAGTGCTTCCATAGTATTGCCAAGTATTTCAATACTATGAATAATATCGTAGGCAATCAACGGCATCATCACATTCAATTCTAATTGTCCTGCTTGTGCTGCATAATTAATCGCAGTGTCGTAACCTATAACCTGAAAACACACCATTGATGTCATCTCAGCCATCACTGGATTGTATTTTCCAGGCATAATCGAGGAACCCGGTTGTACTGGTGGTAACTGGATTTCTTTAAAACCAGTTTTGGGGCCCGAATCCATCAGGCGCAAATCATGGGATATTTTGACTAAATCTTGTGCGAGATTGCGTAAAGCACCAGATACATTAACAAATGGTGCCATACTTTGCATTGCAGCCATGAGATGAGGAGCCTCTTTCAGAGGAGAATTAATTAGCCTTGAAAGAATATTTATCACACTTGGGCGATATTGGCGATGGGTGTTTAACCCCGTACCCGCTGCGCTACCCCCCAAACCCAGCACCATTAAATCCTCTGCAGCCCGATTAATTCGGCTTTGATGTTCTCGAAGAATCTGTGTCCAAGCGGCAAATGTATCGCCTAAACGTACTGGTACTGCGTCTTGTAAATGAGTGCGACCAGATTTTACAATATCTTTAAATTCTGTAGCTTTATCAGACATTGCAGTAATGGCATTATTTAAAGCAGGATACAATGTCCCAGAAAGAGCCAAGAGTCCGCCGATTCTAATTGCTGTAGGAATAACATCATTGGTAGACTGGCCGTAGTTAACATGATCGTTGGGACTTACGCGCTTGTAATTGCCTTTCTCTTCTCCTAAAATTTCCAACGCACGATTTGCTAGTACTTCATTGATATTCATATGGTGGGAAGTACCGGCACCTGCTTGATAAACATCGACTACAAACTGTGAGCGAAATTTACCCGCTAGTATTTCATCGGCAGCTTTGACGATAGCTTGGCTAACATCTTGAGGTATACAACCATTATCGCCATTTACAGTTGCTGTAGCTTTTTTGATGATGACGCAAGCATCCACGTAAGTAGGTTAAGGCTTAATGCCACTAATAGCGAAGTTTTCTGTAGCCCGCAGCGTTTGAATCCCGTAATAAGCGCTACTTGGAATTTGGCGATCGCCCATTGAATCGCTTTCGATACGAAATTGTGAATCAGTCATGGTAACAGTTAACAGTTAACAGTTATCAGTTAGCGGTAATAAGAGACATTGGTCATTATTATTTCTTAATCACTTGCGATATTATGCGAATAAATCCAAAATCTGAAATCTAAAATCCAAAATCGAATGACTCTGCCAAACTGGATTACTTTCTCTCGTCTTTTGGGGATACCGTTTATTATTTATGGTTTGCATAACCCTACACCCCAAGGAAGATGGGTATGTTTTGCAATTTTTATTGTGGCTGCGGGTACAGATTGGTTAGATGGCTATTTAGCTAGGAAGTTAAATCAAGTAAGCGATTTAGGGAAGTTTCTCGATCCTTTGGTAGATAAATTGCTAGTACTTGCTCCTTTACTATCTTTGATTGAATTGGGACAAATTCCAGCCTGGGGAGTATTTTTAATATTAGGAAGGGAATTAGCTATTGCAGGTTGGCGAGTTAATCAACCGAAGATAAGTGGTGCGAATATTTGGGGAAAACTAAAAACTGTAACTCAAATAATTGCGATCGCGCTTTTGATTGCTCCTTTACCTCTACAATGGGAATTACCTTCTTTGATTGCGTTTTGGGTTTCTGTAGCTTTAACTTTGATCAGTGGTGCTATTTATCTTTTACCGGAGAAGACAGAAGAGGGAATAGTTAAATAGCTACAAGATGAATCATAGAAAAGCAACTTGCAGCGATTGGAAAATAAAGCCGATGCCGCAGTTAAAAACTCAGCTAAAAGTTGATAAAAATCTGAGTTTAGAAGAATACAATTATCTCAGTTGGGGAGTAGTTCCCCAAGAAATGGAAGATAAATGGTTTATTTATCTTGAAGATGATTGGTTGTATTACCATCGTAGCTGGACGGGTTATTGTATTTTTGAAGTGCGTTTAGAAAAAGTTGAAAATGGATATAAAATAGCTGAAGCATGGGTTAATGACGATCCCAGTCAACATTTTCATAATAAATCTCTGCCGGTTTGGATTGATTGGCTAATTAAAAATAATCGCGAACGTGAATATTGTTCTGCTAGAGTGATTATTGCTTTCTTTATTTGTATATTTTTGAAAGATATTTTAGAAGATAAGAATAAATTTTATAACACAAGTTTCTTAGTCTTTACAATCAGCTTTTTCTCTCATTTTTATCCAAAAACAGTATTCAAACGTTGGGATTTTTTTAGAGATGTATATAGATTCATACACTACTACAATATAAAAATAATCCTTGATTAACTGCACTGAATCGCTCTCAGTCTGGAAGCCTGGAGCTACAGTTACAAAACCCACCTGCGTGGGCTGAATTAAGCGCATCTTTATAAAGAAATGGTATAAGGCAAAAAAAGCTTATTAATGGTACCGTACTCTCTCCTCTTAGCACCCTAAAAACTAATGCTTCTTCCGTTTGCTATTCCCTATTCCCTATTCACTGTATTTATGAAAAATTAAACTTCCAATTTAACCCGAGTGACACCACGACGCATTTTATGCTGCCTCTGTATCCAAGATTGACGAATTGCTTTACTCAATAAACGAATTAATCGAAAAAATTGCTTTCTGATAAATATATTTTTAGGGAATAATTTGTTTTGTCTACCTTCTTCCTTTTGAAGTTGTTGAATGCGAATAATTTCTGGTACTCTTTCTTTCTGAATTTGTGACAAGACTCGATCAATTTCTTTATTCTCGGCTTCTGAAAGCAACAGGGGTACAAGATAATTTGTGGCTACAATTACATCGCGTAATGCAACATTTATTCCTTGAGCGCGAATAGGAGACATGGGGTGAGCGGCATCACCTAGAAGTATAACCCCCGGAGTATGCCAACAGGGACAAAGTCCGACTACAACTGATAGTTTAATGGGTTTTTCGATAGTTTCTGCATGGTTTAGAAAATGTTCTGCTAACCATGAAGGTGATATTGATGCAAACATTTGTGCCCATTCAGTTTTTGTTCTGTCACTATTTCCGTTATTATTATCTCCAGATAAAGTCCAAGCAAGATGCAATTTCCCTTCCTCAGCTCCATGAAATACGGCAAATGCATTTTCGCCATCTCCAATAGCAGAAAATACATTTTCATCAATAAAACGAGGATTTGCAGCAAGTTTAAACCACAGCACATCCATACTTTTTGGCTGTCGTTCCAATTTTAGTCCCGCACGCTGTCTAATAACGGAATTACGCCCATCGGCACCAATTACTAAGTCAGCTGTAATTTCTCTTCCATCAGCTAATTTCATACCCGCTACACGATTGTCAATCCATAGCAAGTCTTTAACAGTCACGCCTTGTATGAACTCAAAATGATTATATTTCCGAGCTTCTGCGATCGCAGCTTCAAGTAAAGGTGGTTGAGAAACTAAAGTACATGGTTGAGAATCCGCTTCTATGGGTTCATCAACCCGAAATAAAGACTTTTTATCTAAAATAAATTCCCATGCATCAAGTTGTCGATGAGGAATTTGCTCAAGTATATTAGATAACCCCATTTCTTGAAGGGCATCTAAACCACTTGGCATTAATCCTTCCCCGCGAAAGACTCGATTGAAATCAGAAGCAGCTTCAACCAATGTGACTGCAATACCTCTTAGTACAAGCATTAAGGCAAGTGTCACACCAGTGGGACCACCTCCTGCGATCGCAACTTTTTTCATGATTTACGGCTCTATGAAAGCAGCATAAAAACTATTTACATCCGTAGAAAATTAGATAATTTTTATGCTTGAATATATGTAATTTTACTTTGGTCAAAAGGGTGTAGAAGGTGGTTAATTAAAATTTTTTCTAACTATCTAACCAATTTGGAGCAAAATTTCCTCATCAATAGAAAAATCGATTTCTTTTCGATCTCGTTCGGATGTTAAATAATCGTTTTTAAATGAATCCTTCAATCCAGAAATTATATCGTAATCTGGATGCCAATCTAATTGTGTCATGGCTTTGTTAACCGACGCGAAGAAATGCTGCATTCTCATAGGAAAAGCTTTGCGCTTGCCAAAATCAAACTTTTTCGGATCGTAATGGACTATTTGAATATCGTCGGGTGATTTACCGGCAGCGACTGCACACGCACGGGCTAAACCGTCAAAGGTAACGTAACGACTTCCCGAAATGTTATAAATTTGCTTGATAGCTGTAGAATTGCCTATAACTTGGACCATTGCCTTCGCTAAATCTTTAACATGACCTAACTGAGTAATATGTAATCCGTTACCGGGAATGGGAAGCGGACGATCTCGAGTAATTCTATCAAAAAACCAAGCTTCTAAATCATTATAGTTTTGAGGTCCATAAATATAAGTAGGACGAATTGATGTAAAGGGGAAATCATTCTCTGCAAGAAAGCTTTCGGTATGATGCTTACCTTTGTGGCGACTTTTGGGATCTACGGCATCTCCTTCTATATGAGGTAAAGTGTCAGATTTGAGATAAACTCCAGCAGAACTCATATAAACGAAGTGCTGCAAACGATTTTGAAAAATTTCTGCTAACGGTTGGGTATCAGTGAGTTCCCTTCCATTATTGTCAAAAATGACATCAAAATTTTCGTTTGTTAACTTGTCTTTTAACTGGTTTGCGTCAGTACGGTCACCTGTAATCTGCGTTACCTTATCAACAGGTGATGGACGATTTCCACGGTTGAAGAGTACTACCTCATGTCCTTGCTCTACCAATAGTTTAGTTAGATAGACACCGATAAACCGAGTGCCCCCCATGATTAAAATTCGCATAGAACCCCTGCTATATATGCTACTTGTTTGCAAACAGTCTGAAAATGAAGAATCTAGAATGTAAGTAAAAAAAGTCAACATATTCGCATTATCTTTAGTAACGCTACAGATGTAAAAACTTCATCCTTTTTGAGATTATCAGAAATCGCGAAACGCAAAACTTATTCCTTCAGATATGACGGGCACCCATAAGAATTAGGACTTACGCAACCGGCACATTTTCCTCGTAGGGGAGGCAAAAAGGGGTGTAGATATACTTCCACAAATAATCATTAAAAAAGAAGTGTAGATTTACTTCAACCTTTAATGCCGTGACGTTGCTAGTGC
>JBHJJJ010000295.1:0-12367 GCA_050042755.1 Rivularia sp. (in: cyanobacteria) | reverse complement strand
CGCACTTGTTCACCCATCAAAGCATTAGGAACACCATATACTGCCACCTCTGCAATAGATGGATGCTGATAAATAACATTTTCTACCTCAGCAGGGTACACCTTCAAACCGCCAGAATTAATCATATCCTTCAAACGGTCTACAATGTAGAAGTAACCCATATCGTCCATTTTGCCGATATCACCGGTATGAAACCATCCATTCTTCATGACTTTAGCCGTTTCTAATGGACGATTCCAGTAACCCAACATGACATTGATACCGCGAATCGCAATTTCTCCTAACTCACCTGGTACAACATCGCTACCATCCTCAGTATTAACAATCTTCATTTCCACGTTTTCAATAGGCGCACCAATGGAACCGAGTTTATATTTAAGACGACTATTGTAACTAGCTAAAGGTGATGTTTCCGTCAAACCATATCCTTGGTGAATGACTTTCCCAAACTTATCTTGCCATTGTTTGGCAATCTCCTCAGGTAAACCAGCCGCCGCAGAAAAGTAATAACGTGCAGTTAAATCGGTTTTAGATGCTTTCTCCAATAACAGAATAAAAGTTGTTGGTACGCCGAAAAACATAGTAATATCAAACTCAGTTACTGAATTAATGATAGTTTCCGGTTCAAAGGACCTATGCAGTACGATCGTCGCACAAGCATTCAAAGCACTGTTAAAAATCGCATTCTGTCCAAAACAGTGGAACATCGGCAAAAATAACAAAATATTATCCTTGCTACTCATGTCACAATTGTGATTCATCGAATACATATTAGAAATCACATTCCCGTGAGAAAGAGTCGCTCCTTTCGGAAAACCCGTAGTTCCGGAAGTATAAAGTATCGCCGCCGGTTCATCCTTTTGCATGATTACAGCGCGAGCTTCAGATGAAGATTCCGACATTAAATCATCTAGAGAAATACCCGCATTTGATTTACCTTCGGTAATTAAAAGATGTTGTAAATATGGTAAATCAGCTTGGGGAACCTTTTCACAAAGCTTTGGAGTTGTAATCAGTGCTGTAGCTTGACAATCATCCAAAATAAACATAACTTCATCCTCTTGTAAACTGATATTTATCGAAACTGCGATCGCGCCAATTTTTTGAATCGCCAGGTAAGAAATGATAAATTCAGGAATATTCGGTAAAAACAATCCAACCCGCTCTCCTCGCTGAATACCGATTCCATTCAAGGCATTAGCAGCGCGATTGACTATTTCATTTAGGTGCTTGTAAGTAAAGTATTTTCCTTCAAAAATTATTGCGGGCTTATTAGGAAAAATACTGGAACCACGTTCTACATTTTGTGCTATATTCATGACTTTATTATTTGGTGAATGGGTAATGGGTAATGGGGAATGGGGAATGGGGAATGGGTAATGGGTAATGGGTAATGGGGAATGGGGAATGGGGAATGGGGAATGGGGAATGGGGAATAATTAATAATTGATAGTTTTATAAGAGGTTTAGTAATGGCAGTGCCCTGAAGTGTAAAAGCATACTAACCCTCATTTTCTATCTTCTGCGCTCTGTGCCTCTGGGAACTTTTTTCAAAATCAGTAATATCAAGTCCGGTTAATTACTTACGATATAACCTTATTGATAATATTGCGCTCCCAACTCTACCTTACTTATTACTTCTTACTCCTTACTCCTTACTTATTACTTATTACTTATTACTTATTACTTCATACTTATTACTTATTACTTATTACTTATTACTTCATACTTAGGTTTACCGGACATAATATAATGGGATAGGAGTAATAATTGGGAACTACCACTCCTCCTCACCACAGCAACCCATATTAACCTTGGATTGCATCGACAATTAAACCACCAGCAGCAATGTCAGCAGCAATGCGAGCAATGTGCATATCTAAAGATTGTTCGTTATCATTCCAAATGTAGGGACGAATAGAACTTGGTTTTTGCCCAATTACCTCGTAAACTGCTGAATATAACCTTCTAGTAGCAGGGGAAAGACAAGTGCGAGCATCATAATCGCCACTGACTTTATAGGAATGTAAATCAACCGCTTGTACGCCAAACATAAGAGCGATCGCGATATACTGTTGAAATATTTCTACAGAGCGACGAGCTAAGTTTGCACTCATGTAACCTTGGGAGTTAACATTTTGATTAAACTGCTCGGCATGAGTGGGGAATCTATCGGCAAGAGAGTTACCGTAAAAAGCCAACAAGGGCATAATTGAATTACCGCATATTTGCAATCCTTTCAATCCCATATTTACCTTACGCTCTTGATTACCTACCAAAGAAGGAGCCAATCCGTTATTAAACTCAGGAGCAACAAGTAAAGCAATTTGTACATCCAAATGTTTAGCCAAAAGCCCGAAATAGTAGCGTAAATGATCCATTCCCATACCTACATACTGCCCCAGAAAGTTCCCGCCGTGATAGCTGGCGTTATTTTCCACATCAATCAAGGGATTATCGGTAACTGAATTCATTTCAGTCTCAATTTGTCTGGTAACTTGGGCAATACCATCAACAATTGGCCCCATATACTGTGGTAAGCAGCGCAGTGAATAACGATCCTGAATCAATTCTTGCTCGCGATATTCGTGTTTACCATCCAACTCGTCACGAATTAAACGGGAATCATCAAGCAATGATACCATTTGTTCTGCGGCCCATAATTGCCCTGGGTGGGGTTTGCATTCGTGGATAAAGGGATGGAATGATTGATTTGTACCGTTTAAACCTTGAATAAATAAAGCATTCACACCCATGGATAACTTGAGCAAGGTTTGAGCGTCATGAACGCAATTCGCAGCAATTGCAGTCATTACAGAGGTACCATTCATCATTGCCAAACCTTCTTTAGGCAATAATGTCAGCGGTGATAAACCGAGTTTAGATAAAGCAGTAGGAGCATCCATTTCTCTACCGTTGAAATCAACTTTAAAGCTAGGATCTAAACCTATCAACGAACCAGTAATGTATGATAACGGTACCAAATCGCCACTTGCACCAATGGAACCAAATTCATATACATGAGGTGTAACCCCAGCGTTGAGGAAGATTTCCATGCGGCGAATTAATTCGAGACGAATACCAGATGCACCATGCATATGTGAGTTAGCACGTAAAAGCATCGCGGCACGCACATCTGCAATGGGTAATTTATTCCCAGCACCCGACTTAAGAAACCAAACCAGATTTGTTTGTAATTCCGATGCTTCTTCGGGAGAAATTACCACGTCTGCCATACCGCCAAACCCAGATGTTACGCCGTAAATTGGCTTTCCAGAGTCAACTGCATCTTTAATGAAATCACATGATGCTTGCACAGCCGCTAAGATGTTTTCATTTTCTGTTAAACGTACTTGCTTGCCATCCCGTGCTACCTTTGCCAGTTCATTTATAGTTAGAGATTCGTCACCTAAATGTAAACTTGGATCGGAATATTCGGTGTAACCTAATTTAGCAGAAACGGTATTAGCTTGTTCTAGAGATGTAAATTTCATGATTTTTGTTAGTTGTAATTTGGTGTGAACAGTGAATTATTTTCGATTAAAACTTAAATACTGTGGGCTAATTCTTTCTTTCCCTTGATGTCATTTATCTTTAACCCTCATACTATTTATAATAATCGGATTAAAAGCAAAGAACAATGGATAATCTTTCGGTAGTATTGGAGATTAATTCGTTTTAATTGGAAAAAGTTTTTGGAGATTTTAACTAATACAATACCGAAAGAGATTCGATACAAGTTATTCATTTATGAATGAGAACAACTACGAATTGCAGGTAAACCATTTACCATGGTCAAATATAAACACATCTTCTGAGAATTAGACTCCCAACAATAAATAGGAACACCCGAAGAAGATTGAGAACCGGTAATTGATTTTGGTAAATCTCCAATGGTCACATTTGACTTTGCTTTACCAGCATTAACATCAGCAAGAGCCGACACCATAATAAACAAGGAACCAATTTCACTTAAACTTCTATCTGCTAAGGAAATATGATTGCCAGATTGCAGTTCATTCATTTCCGAACCAGAGAGGGTTAAACCAAGTAAATTAACACCTTTACTAATTGCAGGTTGACCCGATTTTGCAGTTAATTCAAACATTTTACAAATCCTTTATTGTGTTACCTTTCTACTTTGAATACATGACTTTTTAGTATGTTTCCGCAAAATAAATTAGGTGGAACTCTTTAATTATATAGAATCTTTTTCTAACTACTTATGCAGTACATAGTCAATAATTAAAATTTACGTTTCCGCAAAAGGAATTAGATGCAACTCTTTAGTTATATAGGATCCTTTCTAACTACTTATGCAGTACAGAGTTAACAATTAAAATATAGCAAGCTTAATTTTTAATTGTTGACTTATACCAATTCTGTATGAGGCTGCGCTAAATCGCTCTCAGCTTAAAAGCTGGAGCTACACTTACGAAGCCCACCTCTGTGGACTGAATTCGGCGCATCTTTATAAAGAAATGGTATTAGTATAATGTTCGCAATCACCACAAAGGTGCAGCTCATCCCAACATGCAGAAAATTACTTCCCTACGGTGGTAATGATGCTTATTTAAACGAACATGATATACATAAAAAATTATCAGGAATATAGTATTTGTTTTATCAGATAAATACTATATTTGCTATCACATTTTTAATTTTAAAAGATATTTTTTCAGGTGACTATGAAAACATTGCGTTTAAATGGGATATTCTTTTGATCTACATAATACCATTTCTTTATAAAGATGCGCCGAATTTAGCCACCTAACGGTTGGCTTTGTACGTGTAGCTCCAGCCTTCCAGGCACAGAGCGATTTAGCGCAGCCTCATACAGAATTGGTATAACTAATATAAAGCTTGGATAAATATACGCTTAATTTAGCCACCTAACGGTAGGCTTTGTTTTATTACTCCTTTCCCGCCAGAAGATTTCCAATAAAATTTCTTCCCCTGCTCCGGGAACCCTTAAAAGTTTTTTCTTCTAAAAAACTTTTAAGGGAACCCTGCTCCCCCTGCTCCTCTCAATTAACACCGGTAATCTTAGAGCGAAAAGGGGAGTAGCCCCAGCCTTAGCCGGCTGCGGGTTATTTAGCGCATGAATTACAAACCAAAAACAAAGGGCTGAAACTTGATGTTTAATTCAAGTATCAACCCCTTAAAAATTACTGATTTTAAGTAATTAATAATAGTGTATTATCTATTTTGTCAAAAAGCTTGTAAATCCAACTTGATTATTTTTTTGTTTGCGTCTAGAGATGGCAGCCAAAACCCCAAACATTAATAAGCCCCATGTTAAAGATTTTTCTGGTACTGCTCTAACTACTCGCAATTCTAACGGAAATGGAAGCACAAATGCTTCAAATCCACTTGCACTTCCCACTAAATCCTCTCCTTGGAAAGAGTTAACTATCTGAACTCTATTACCAGCAGCAAAAACATCTTCTAGAAAAGCATCAGCTAAACCTTCATTTAATGGAGATAAACCTGATACTTTATTTAATGTAAGTGGATCGGTAAAATTACTCTCGGTATCATCTTCAAATAAATTTGTGGCACCGTAATCAATAACTGCATAATAATCAGAATATCCAAATTCAACTATCTTTGTCGTGCCATTAAACAAGCCTAATTCCACATCATCAGGATTTGCTCTATAAATTCTTTCTTCAATAGTGGAATCTGGTGTAGCAAACCAATCTTCACCTCTTTCATCGTTCCCTAAATTCCAGGTTTGAGTGAAGTCTCTATCTTGTTTTTGTCCGAATGCAAAACCGATATCGCTAATATCAATTGCGTTGTTTGTGAGATAATTGTCAAGGTTTGAAAAACCAACACCATTCACCAAGGTTGCTGTTCTAGTAGCATTAGTAGAAGGCACCTCTGGACTACCTTGTCTTCCAGTACCATAGTAGAAAGCAAAATCGGGAGCGCCTGGAAACTCTGCACGAGAATTTTGAGGGACTAATATATGTCCTCTATCTGGAGCATTAGGATCGTCACTGGAGTAAACAACGAATCCCTCATTTTCTGAAGGTAAACCCTCAAACTCTAACAATACATCAGAATCTATCGGTCGAGGTTCAATAAATCTTAATTGTTCAAAATCAAAACTAGTATCGACAAAATCAGCGTTAGCGTCAAAAGTTGCAGCTTTTACGGATGTTGGAGCTAAGAAAACAGATACGAGAGGAGCTAGCCCAAGTAAAGCGGATATATGTTTTGTACGCATAATTAAACTTTTATGAAGGTCCGGGAAATATTTCTGCATGTTATCACTAATATTAGGAGTATAGCAATATATTTTTATGTAAGTTAAAATACTGAAGTTAAAGTTTTGATGAAGCTGCGGAGAATCTGCCTTTGGCAATTAAATTCTGGATGTTCCTATTGCCTGCTTTTTTTCACCGTGGGTGTCTCTCCAAGCCTTGGGGGAAATAGAATATTTTTGCCGAAATAAGCGGCTAAAATGACCAGGATCTGGATATCCTACTTCGGCGGCAATCCAACTTACAGACTCGTCTGTTTTCAGTAGTAATGAACAAGCTTGAGCCATGCGCCGCTCAATAATCCAGCCGTATATACCCTTTTGGGTTTGACGTTTGACTTGATTAGTTAGATAAGTAGTGGAATAACCCACAGCTTCAGCAACATCGCTGAGATTTATTTGTTGGTGATAATTTTCTTCAATAAATTGGAAAACTTTATTTAGTAATGAGCAATTACTGACGGGAAATATTGAGGAAGAACTATTTTGGTTTTCCGGGCACGACTTACGGGAAATATACCATTGTTGAAGAATTTTTTGCTTTTGCAGTTGAACGTTAATTGCTGATAACAGTTCGTTTTCTTGATAAGGTTGAGTTAAATATGTATCGTAGCCATCGGCTACGAATTCATGCTCGGAAAGTAGTTGATTATCAGCCTTTTCCGTAGCAATAAAAATAAATGGAGTAATTTCTGTAACCGGGTTTTGACGCAAGGTTGTGAGAATACTTTGAGAATCTAAATCTGGTACTTCAATATTACAAATCACTAAATCTGGCGAAAAATATGACGCTAATCTCACACCTATAAGCCCATTCTCTGCACCTATAGCTTCAAAACCCCTACTATTTAGACAATCTAGAAAAAAGTTTCGGGTTATTAGTTGATTTTCAATAATTAGTATCTTTTTCACGATGGAATACTCTCTTTAATTTAATAATTAATGGATGTAACGCTATATTTCTTGAATCAAACTTTTATTGTTAATCACTTCACCCTGACTTTGCGATTATTCATAAGTTGCTACAAATACAGATAACAGTCTCGAAATAAGTAATTCCTCATCTTTTGGTAGTAATATAGATAACAAGTTGCTCTGTAAATACTAATTAGGTGTCTTCAATAGAACTTATGCACTTATTACAAAAATTAAATATCGGAGATATTAATTAACTTGAAATGGGACTTAAGTATGTTGTCCTTGCCCTGGGCGATTCCATCTCCGGATAAAGTTGAAATGGTCAAGAATCTCCAAAAGCAGAAACTTTATAATTAAGTAGGTGGGCACAAATAAACCAAGCCATATTACAAAATATAAATTGCGCTCAAACCCTTACCCCTATAGCCTATAGCCGGCTTGCCTATTGCCTTATCCCAATTACTATTTTCAATGCCAACCTACTTAACTCTATCGAAAGTATTATTGTTAACTGCTAAGTTTTCCACTATAATCTCTTGTTGAATAAACATAATTAGTACATATTTGGCTCTTTTACCAGCAAGACCCAGCTATAAGGTTAAAAGCTTCAGTAAATGTTAAGAAATTTTCTCGCAATCCTCCGCAAGCTTCCTCATAATACTTATTAGTACTATAGAAAATAACTTATGCAGCCAGAAATAGCTTTTACACGAGATATTTACAATTTAAGCCCCATATTTTTTGGGGAGAAGAATAAAACAAAGGCGTTGCTGAATCCAGGAATGAATAAAATATAGAGACACCTTCACCAAGTCTACCCGGAGGGAATTACATCTATCGCGTTAATACATCAATTTAGGTTATTCCAGAAATCAATTATGACCTTGCGATCGCCCTGGTCTAAGATACATTAAGTCAAAAGTGTAGCATTCTGGCATTGAAGAGAGTTTGAGACCTGACTATAGAATATAACAATATATAAATTAGATGGACAAGAGCTTAGCAGCGACTGCTGATGGAGATGAATGTGGCAAACTAATAGTGTGAGCATTACCCCTTTGAGGTGTTTAACTCCTCAAAAGGCTTAAAGAAATTAGTGCGAGCATCCCAGGAGTAAGTTGTAAGGAGGTGATGAAGCTTTTAGTTGAGAATTACAAAGGAAATTAGTAGGGCTTCGCGTTCGTCAAAACTATTATTTTATAGAGGATTCAATCATTTAAGATGGGTGCGATATTTATGTGCCCACTGTAAAGGTGAAAAAACGCGAGATATTTTATTATTTGGAAATCCCTTAAAATTAAATCTTTACCAATCCTCGCGGGTTAGTTTATCTTGATAAATTTAAATTTTATAGAAATAACTTATGAGTAGCTTAGTTGTTTTAAGTTTGGGGCAAGGCGACTTATATAAAGGTTTCCCCGCCGTTACATTACATCTTGGCGAAGCAGATAATTTCTACACGATGAAATTTATCGGTAGTCTACCGCCTGCGCCAGAAATCGCCCATGTTTACCAAAATTGGCGATCGCTCTATGCTGCTTTTTATCAAAGAAATTGCTTGAGTAGTAGGGAACTTGATTTAGATGATGATGACGATGATTTTGAAATTGATGAAGCCTATGTAACTAATGTTTCTGAAGTAGACTTAGCAGATTTAAGCGATCAATTGTCAGTATTCATTAATGTATGGCTAAGTACGCCAGAATTTCGTAATATTGAGCGGCAATTACGCACGCAACTAAAACCCAGCGAAGAAATCCGCTTTATAGTTGAAAGTAATGATATTTTGATGCGGCGGTTGCCTTGGCATCTGTGGAATTTCTTTGAAGATTATTTTTTAGCAGAAGTAGCATTAGGAACTCACGAATATCAGAGACCAAATCAATATCAGATTAATGCAGAAAGAGATAAGGTTAAAATTTTAGCAATATTTGGTGAAAGTACGGGAATTGATATTAATCAAGATCGTAATTTTTTAAAACAACTATCCCATCAAGCAGAAATTGAATTTTTGGTAGAGCCTCCTTTAGGAGATTTAAACGAGCAGTTGTGGGAAGAAGGTTGGGATATTCTGTTTTTTGCTGGCCATACTTCTGGGAAAGACAAGGGATTGGTGTATATTAATCCCACAGATACCATTGCCATTGACCAAATAAAGTTCGCTCTCAGACAAGCTATAAGTCGTGGTTTAAAGCTGGCAATTTTCAACTCCTGCGATAGTTTAGCATTAGCGCAGCAGCTACAGGATTTGCATATTCCCCAAGTGATTGTCATGCGGGAGCCTGTACCAGATGTAGTAGCTCAAGACTTTCTTAAATATTTTCTAGCAGAATTTTCTCAGGGGCAGTCTTTGTATACTGCGGTGCGTTATGCCCGAGAAAGACTACAAATATTAGAAGTAAATTATCCCTGCGCTACTTGGTTACCCGTAATTTGTCAAAATCCTGCCGAAGCACCAATGATTTGGACGCAAACGGGGATTAAAACGGAAATAACAGGCAATAAATCATCAGAAACCCCTCCTAGAAATACTGTGCCGAGGATGGAGTCACTAGGGGTTATTGAAGGAAGAGAAAATAGCAGCACCTCGGAATTGAATCCTGTTTATTCTTATGAGTTCGAGTCAGAAATATCACCAGCAAGAAATTTTTCTCCGCTGAAAAAAGTTTTACAAGCTCTTTTATTGGCAAGCCTACTGGTAACCACTAGCATCATGGGAGTACGTTATGTTGGTATGCTACAACCTTGGGAAATCAAGGCATACGACCATTTAATGCAGTTACGCCCACCGGTAGAAAGACAAGATCAACGCTTATTAATAGTCACTATTGGAGAAGCAGATATTAAGTATCAAAACGATAATAAAATGGATATGAGGTGGTCTCTATCAGATGAAGCACTTCTAAAACTTTTGCAAAAACTGAATAAATTTGAGCCAAAAGCAATTGGTTTAGATATTTATCGCGATTTCCCTGCCGATGAGAATTTTCCCGAATTAAAAGAACTAATGCAATCAGACGAACGCTTTTTTGCAGTTTGTAAAGTTTCTGCTAGCGATAACGGTAAAGACGGAGTTGCTGCCTCCGATGAAATACCTTCCGAGCAAGTGGGTTTTAGCGATTTTATCGCAGATCGCGATGATGTTCCCCGTCGTCAACTTTTATTTTTAAATCCTCCAGTCAGCTCTCCTTGTGCCTCAGACTATGCTTTTGCTTATTTATTAGCACGGCAATATTTAGAATCGAGGGGTTACAAGCCGAAATTTAATTCCGAAAACCAATTACAGATAAGTGACGTTGTATTTGAGCGATTAAAACCCCATAGTAGCGGCTATCAAGGAGTAGATGCAGCAGGTTATCAAGTGCTACTTAATTATCGTTCCTTGAATTCAGTTAAAAAAATTGCTCCGACAATTGCTCTGAGAGATATTATTGAAGATCGAATTGAGCCTGCAACGATCCGATTGTTAAAAAATCGAATTATCTTGATTGGCGTTATCGCTTCTTCTAGCGCCGATTATTGGAAAACCCCTTATAGCGAAGTATCCCCAGAGAACGAAAGACGAATACCGGGGGTATTTATACAGGCGCAGATGACAAGCCATATACTCAGTGCAGTGGAGGATAAAAGACCTTTTATTTGGTGGCTTCCCGGCTGGACAGAAGCACTGTGGATCTTTGGATGGTCCCTCCTAGGGGGGATTTTAGCATGGCGCATACATAAAAAATTATATCTGGGAATTGCGATCGCCATTTCACTATTAACACTTTTTCTGATTTGCCTGGGTGTGTTTATCCAAGCTGGTTGGATACCGCTGATTCCCAGTGCATTAGCTTTGATGGCTTCTGCTGCGGTGATGAATATGGTGGCATACCATTATTTTGGGAAATTTTCAAAAAAATAAATAGTAAAATAATTTGGAAGTGCATAAGTTACATGTAAAAACACTATAAATTATTGTAGGCATGAATAACATATTGAAATTAACAGTCCAACAATATATATCCCAAGAGTTCAAAACCATGATTAGCAAACATTTAGCTCAAAATTATTCCAAAATTACCTGCCTGTTTTCCCTGGTATCCTTGAGCATCTTGAGCTACTCACTACCAGCACGGGCACACTTAACACAACCATTGGGGGATCAAATTACTCGCACTTCCAATTTAATTGCTCAAAGAGTTCCTCGAAACCTTGACGCACCAACAACAGGGCGTCGTCGAGGAGGTACAAGCCGTCGCAACGGATGTCCGAGTTTGTCTAAACCCCTGACTGCCTTAGTGCCTGCCGCCAAATTTGACGAAAAAACCGGCAAAAACATTTTTTCATCATCAACAATTTCAGAATTTCCTAGCTTTTGGGTATACTTACCAACATTACCGAAACATATCACTACTGGAGAATTTGTTCTACAGAATAAGGAAGGAAAGGATATTTATCGCCAAAACGTGAAACTACTTCAAAAAGGTGGTGTTATGGGTATTAAATTGCCGAATCAGCCGGAATATTCGCTTAAAAATGGTAGATATCGTTGGTACTTTAGCATTTTTTGTGCCAATGCAGACAAAAGCTCGGGATATATTCATGTAGATGCATTTATAAACCGAGTCGCCCCAGATTCCAGCCTTCTACAACAGTTGGAAGCTAATAAATCCGAACAATATAAAGTCTATAAGAAGAACGATCTCTCAAACGATGCCATATCAAATTTAGCGGCATTACGTGCGGCATCTCCTAATTCGAGCAAATTACGTGAAGATTGGAAACAATTATTAACATCTTGGGACTTAAAAGAACTTGCAGAGGCTCCGGTTGTGAAAACTGCCCTTACTGAATAGTATCGTGTGGGTAAATTCAAAATTAAAATGCCATTTTTTGGTACGGGCTTCAAGCTTGCACCACAAGATGGCGTTTTAATTTGAACGGAGTACAAAACCGTTTTATGGCTTTTTTTGGTTTTATTGAGACAGGAGGATCTAAAACCCCATTCAATTACCTCTGCCTCACTCCCTCACTCTCTCACTCCCTCACTCTTTATTTAGCTTAAACCGGAGAAGCCTCACATCCGACCCGAAGGGCGGTGTGAGATGAATCCGAGGATAAAAGTTTTGCGTTCTCAAAAGCAATGTCAACTTGTTGACGAGCTTTTGAGGACAGCGAAACTTTTATCACTCTCTT
>JBHJJJ010000294.1:0-12221 GCA_050042755.1 Rivularia sp. (in: cyanobacteria) | reverse complement strand
CCTTATAAACGAAATTATAATCAACAAACAAGACGTTATGAAAATAGAATTAATGAAGTAGCAGAGGAACTTAAAAAACCGACTTCCAGAATTGCTTACAGTCACAAGACTCGTGAATATTTACTTCATCGTGTATGGCGTGCTTTGAAAAAATTGGGAGAAGAAAGCAATCCCGATTATGTAAAAATGGCTGTTGGTATTTTGCTTCAATATTCTGATGCAGACGGAATCGGGAATTATTATCGAAACCCTTTCGCTTATTATTTAACTTTTAATCATATTCTCTACGAAAACAGCCCCCGTTATCGTTTGTATTATAGAAAAAGATGGATACCCAAACGAGGTTATAAACCAGGTGATGCCGAGCCTACAGTGAGAGAAGAAGCATTTCCTCAACTTTGGGAACAACAACCGGAAGCATTATTAAAGTTACTTGTAGAAAGCGAATGCAATCCCGTTCATAACTTCGCTGTCAAAGCATTACGAACTTGTCACAATTTCCTTGCTTCTATTAATATAGATACAATTATCAAACTTGTTAACAAACCCTATGAAGTCACCGCACAATTAGGTTTTGAATTAGCTTTACTCAACTACGATTCTAAAAACCCAAATAAAAACTTAGTTCTTGCTTTAACAAATTGTTTATCTAAACAGGCTCGCAAACAAGCTTATAAATGGATTAAGCAAAATCAAGGTAAATTCCTTCAAGACAGCAGCTTTATTGCGGGTTTAGTTACAAGCAGTCAAAGCGAAACTCGTCAATTTGCGAAAAGCTTTTTAGGTAAAGCAGTTATTAACGAATCTACCGCTCAAGTTATTGTCGGTAAAATTATCGTTGAATTACTCTCACTCCCCCTTATATACAAAGAGGAATCAACAGAGGTTTCACTTCCCCTCCTTGATAAGAAAAGGTTAGGGGAGGTTTCGCAATTAATTAAAGAAGCCAGCGAAATTTTACTAATAACCTTCACGAAGCAACTCCGCACCTTAAATTTAACCGTAATCAACGACTTACTCACCCATTCAATAGTCGAAATTCAAGAATTAGGAGCACGCATCTTATTAAATCACCAAATTCCCGCCAAAGACTTACCCGCTCATATCATCGAATCACTTCTCGCATCCGAAAACGAATCATTACGAGTACTCGGTATTCGACTATTCGGACAATTACCCGATGATAAACTAATTTACGAAGAAAAAGAATTAATCACGGCGATCGCCATTAACCCAAACTCAGAAATCCGCAACGCCATCAAACCTCTAATCAACCGTTTAACAGCAGCAAACCCCAACTTCTGCATCGAGATAGCATCCGATTTTATCGAAATCTTACTTACAAAAGAAAAACACGAAGGAATTCACAGCTTCCTACTAACTCTTTTAAAAGATTTACCACCATGGATGACAAGCATCTCCAAAGAAACCACCATTACGCTGCTCAAAGCAAAATCATCCCCAGCACAAGAATTAGGAGGTTTACTGCTAACAGCTAATTATCAAACCTGGATAGAAGAATTTACCGCCAGCGAAATCGTCAAACTTGGCAACCATGAAGTCGCAGCAATCAGAAAAGCTTCCCATCAAATGCTTTCCCAAATCTCCAACCGTCTGCGAGCTGATTCCCAAGAAATGATTGCCGCTGTCAGAATGTTAGAAGCCAAATGGCAAGACTCCCGCAAATTCGCATTTAAACTATTCACAACCGAATTCGGCGAAAACGAATTTACCCCCGAAGTTTTAGTCACTATTTGCGACAGCGTTAGAGAAGAAGCAAGAAGACTGGGAAGAGATTTACTTACACGTAACTTCCAAAGCCTCGACGGAGAAGAATACTTATTAAAATTTAGCGAGCATCCATCCCTCAATATGCAGTTATTTGCTACCAATTATCTCGAAAACTACGCCAAAGACGACACCGAAAAACTACAACAACTCGCACCATTTTTCATTAGCATCCTATCTCGCGTCAATCGCGGTAGCATCGCTAAAAAACGGACATTTACATTTCTAGAATCAGAAGCACAAAAATCAGAAACAGCCGCCAAAATTGTAGCAGAAATTATGACACGACAATCAATAACAATGGCGATCGCCGATAAATCATCAGCCATACAAATCATGCTAAAAATCCATAAAAATTATCCCCACTTAACACTACCAATTAAAATAAAACCAGTAGTAGAAGTAAGGAGCTAAAATCTAAAAATGTAAGGTAAAAAACTCTGCGCTCCGAGGCTGTACCTTTGCGCTCCTCTCTCTTAAAAAGTTGTTCATGGGGGAAACCCCCAAGATCACACTTTTCGCTGCGTTTAAAAATATATAAATCCCTCCTCCTCCTCCTCCTCTCCTCCCTCTATGCTTAGTAAGGATAATAAATAAATAAGGTAAAAAAAAATGGAATTCAACTACTCATATAAAGGAAACACATCCGTCAAAGGAAGCGCCAACAACACCCAAATGTCATTCTCCCCAGACACCAAACGCCCTCCCACTTACTTCGTTGGCGAATTACATCAAAACGTAGCCTTTCGCGAAGCAATTAGCGCCTTACATGATGTCGTTGTTTCCGACTTACGTTTCAAACCAAAAGATAAAACCGCTTATCTAGAATGGCGCAAACAACAAGATGAAATTGACTGGGATTTAGTCGCAGTCGCAAGACAAGAAGTCGCAGCCAAAATCAAACCTCTACAAGAAGAATTAAACGAATTATATCGCCGTAAAGATGAAAGATTTCGTCCTTATTATAAAGCAAGAAACGAATTCCGAAATTATGCTTTCCAAAAACGATTAGATATGTATTTCGTCTTCGATCCAGTTATTACAGTACACCCAGATGAAGTATTTTTTGAATGCTTCAGCGAAGATGAATCAACCTATGGAAGACTCGGCGCTAGTTATGAAGTCTTTAAAAACATCAACGAATTCGCTTGCGGTACCACTAACATAGATTATTCCGCTGCCTTATACGACGAATTTCAAAAAATCCGCAGTTACAAAACTACACAATTTCAAGTAGATCCATCCGGCTTTGAAGTACAAACCACCAACGAAGAAGCTTATAAAGAAGTCAAAATCGATTTACCAGATAGTTGGGTAAGAGGATTCCTACAAGTAAGCTCCGCCATGTGTTTACCCAGCACTCAATTCGACTTACACCCAATGGATATTCATAATATCTGTTTAGTCTTACGTCGCCACAAAGAAAAAAAAGGCCCCCGCAGCATCCGCTATCATCTTAAACCAGGAGAACCAGTAAGAATCATCTTCGATCCATGGGATATTGAAATAGTTTGTGCAAGATCGCCCTATACTGGAAATCAAGAACAAACCATCCGCGTATGGGGAAGAAGACGTTTACATATTCTCGAAAGACTTATTCCCACCGCCAAAAAATTCACCGTTTATCTTTTAGGTACGGGAATGCCTTCATTTTACGTCGCTGACTTAGGAGATATGTCCTTTACCTTGGGTTTATCCGGTTGGACAGCAAATGATTGGTCACAATCTGGTAACTTTGATTTAATGGCACCACGCGCTGATGTCGATGAATGGACGCAAAAATTGATTTTTAACGGTTTGCGAGAGAATTGGTTAGAAACCGCCGACAGTTTAGCGCAAAGATTGAATTTAAGTCGTGCTGCCGTCACTGGATCCTTAAGTGTTTACACGCAAGCAGGAAGAGTTATCTACGACTTGAATATACAAGTTTATCGAGTAAGGGAATTGAGTAGAGAGCCTTTACCAATGGATAGATTGCGCTTTGCTAACGAACGAGAATCAAACGCCACCAAGTTTCTTAATAGTAATGCAGTAAAGGTTTTATCCGTAAATGATAGAGATGGGAAATTAACCATTAAAGGTACAGTTAATAATTACAATCCAAGTTTGACGATCGATTCTGACGAGCGTATAATAAATGCAGAATGTACTTGTAACTGGCATAAACAAAATAAACTGTTTAAAGGGCCATGCGAACACATTCTTGCACTACGAATGCAACACGCTCGTCAAGGGTTCCCATAAGAATTCTTTTCTTCTAAAAAAATTCTTATGGGTGCCCGTCAGTGTCAATAACTAAAAGAAAACTAAATAAATCGCGTACTAATTATAGGTAAAAAATCCTTGCAATCTGGATGATGTATCGTCATCCTTGTGTATAGTCTAAACGCGCATCACTAGCCTGCTCTTTACTGTGTGGTATCTCACCCCTAGTAGGGATTTACGGTATGACTTCCGTGAAGTTAAATCCCCTACTAGGGGTGGATACCCCTTGAGTTGAGCAGTCTAGTCCTGAGATATTTACGAAGGGGATACCAATATATACAGTACGCGATTTTTTTATTTTATTACTTTATCAAACTCTGCGAAACTCTGCGCTTTCCTCCGCGCTCCTTTGCGTTAAATATATAATCCCTGCACTTGAACTGAGGATGTTACGCTGAAAAATACTCAATCACAGCAGCGATAAATGCCAAATCCAGAATATAAGGTTTATTCTTTGAGTACGGCATCAATTATTTTTTCTTTTGTCAGCCTGAGAGATTCGTTTTCCGCTCTCAGGCGACTAATTCCCCCAGGCTAGCTTCCAGTTTTTGCTCAATAACATACTCCAATCTGGATACCCGCTTTTCCAAGGAAGCTTGCTTTGGGGATTCTAGCCTTTCTAGATAGTCACTAATAAATTGCATCAACACTTCAGTCACATTTCTTCCCTCCTCTTCCGCTTTTTTTTTAAACGCTTCTTTTATTTCAAGAGGAATCCTTATGGTTAAATTAGATGCTTCCATATTTATCAAAAAATAGTATTGCATAAACAAATATAGCACTGACGTTTAGCTGCCGTTATATTTTTTGGTTGAGATATTTAATGCATTGACATTTGTTAATGCACTGCACTAATCTGAATACAGAAAGCATTATTCCCAACAGTCCATCACCCTGCTACCGGGTGTAGGTATCCGAGTGATAACAAGCATAGGATAATATCATGGTTTTCACAAAAATTCGTACAATTCGTAAAAAGTTACAGCAGCTACAAGGCAAATTAAAAACTTGCACAAACTTAGTCAGGAAATTTCGGAAATATGTAATCCAATTACTTGATGTCGAAGCGAAAATTAAGCATTTGGAAACAGTACAGCGCTCTTTTGGGCTGGAGTTTGAGTGCAGAGAATTAAAAGATAAAGGCCCCAACGTTTACGAAGTGAGGAGTTTTAACGGGATTGAGACTTATATCGTCTACCCTGACGCAATGGATCCATCCTGGCGATGTGAATGTGAAGATACTTTTTACTGGGGTACCAAATGTAAACACCAGATAGCTGTTGCTAACTTTAAAAAATTCACTAGTGGTTTGTCCCATAAAATATGATAGGTTTTTTTGCACACCCGCCTAGGACTATAAGTCCCAGTCTAATAGCCGAAGTCGTCTAAAGACGACTGGTAAATACTCATCAAAACTAAAGGGACAGACTACTAGGAACAAAAAATATTAAACTGTTCCTGTATATCTTTAATCTTGCTTGTTTTTTAGTGAAAAATAGAATGTATGGTGTATTTAACAAAAATACATAATACAAACATTAACTGAGATTAAAACCGTGATGGGAGCAGGATTAGAAATTAATTGGGTTGTGGCGACGTATGCTGTTTTACAGTTTGCCGTTTGGGGATTTCTCTCAATATTGATTGCTGAGGTGGTTAGAGATAGCTATCACGCTGCTTGTCATCACGTGAAATGGCTTGCACCATGGCATAACAAACATCATCAAGTGTACAAGCGGGATTTATCAATCATTTCTTTAGAAGCTTATAAAGATTCCCAGCTTTATCACGATATTGTTGAATCTATTTTACTTTTAATCGTGTTGAGTGCGATCGCCACTATTTTTCATCCGATAGGTTTGTGGTTGGGGGTACTTTATGCGGCGACTTTTCTTTATGGAGCATCTTTAAGGTATTTTCTAGGCAAAGTTGAAACCGACTATACTCATAAGCCGGGGGATTTGGTAACGATTCCTAGTGTATGGTGGGTGAATCGTACTTATCATTGGCGGCATCATTTTGACGACGTAAATGCTTATTATAGTGGTGTATTTCCTTTGGTGGATAAGGTTTTGGGTACGGCACTTTCTGTAAAAGGTAAAACTATTGCTTTAACCGGAGCTAGCGGTAGTTTGGGACAAGCTTTAACAGCCGAACTAATCGCCAAGAAAGCTAAGGTGATAGCATTAACTACTAATCCCGAAAAAATTGCCGAACAACCAAAATTAAAGGTAATGGCTTGGGAGTCGGGAAAAGAAGAAGAATTGCGATCGCGTTTACAAAAGGTGGATATTTTAATTATTAACCACGGCGTGAATGGTCATGGTAGTCGTAGGCCGGAGGATATTGATAAATCCTTTGAAATAAATGCGTTTTCGGCGGTGAGATTAATGGATGTGTTTTTCTCAACTGTTACGGGAGCGGATGCTAAAGCGACGAAGGAAATTTGGATAAATACTTCCGAAGCCGAGGTTTCACCAGCATTGAGTCCGTTGTATGAGTTGAGTAAAAGAACTTTGGGTAATATTATTACTTTGAAACGGTTGGATTCTCCTTGTACTGTGCGGAAGTTAATTTTGGGGCCGTTTAAAAGTCAATTGAATCCTTATGGAGTGATGTCAGCAGCACAGGTTGCGAAGGGAATTTTATTTTTAGCTCGTAGGGATTTTAGGAATATTATCGTTACTGTTAATCCTTTGACTTATATCTTTTTTCCGATTAAGGAATTGAGTACTTGTTTGTATTATCGGTTTTTTAGTAAATAGGGAATTGGGCATTGGGCATTGGGCATTGGGCATTGGGCATTGGGCATTGAAATCAATTTTGCCTATTCAATGGTGGTAAATGAGCCTTGCTCAATTGTTCAAGTCTTTTCTTAATCCCTTCCCGCTCTAAAATTCTTTCCTCTGCGTACTCTGCGTCTTTGCGGTTTTTTCTTTAATTTTGAAAAAATCTGAATTTTTTAAAGTTTTGGAGAGAAAAAAAATTAAAAATGTGCGCAACATGAGATAATAAGGGTATGAAGCTGATTTTATCATAATGGGATATTGCTCAAATTTTTAAAAACGGCAATATTCCAATTATATTAATTACCTCTAGAAAAATAATATCACGAAAGCGACACTTAAATAAAAAATCGCGCCTTCTTTTTAACCTGTAAAAATAATAGTATTTAAAAATACTGAAAAAATCAAAAAGCAGTATTTTTATTGAAAAAAATCCAGTGTTATATAAATTGTCTTTGTGAGAAAGAGAACATTAACAAGACTTACGCAATTGTCATAAAACTCCCATTGGTGCATGAGAGGAAAATATTATTATTGCGTTAACAATTAGTGAGTGTACGAGCACCCTACAAAAAATATACCAGTTGCGGCCATTCCTAATTTATTTGGATCTTATTAAAAGGTAAAAAAATCTATTTAAGTGGAATTTGGGATTTACCTCTACACCTCTGTGCGTTTAAATATATTGAAAGTTTTTAATTTATTCAAGATTTTTCAGCCGCGAAAAAATTAAAAATGGCCACGATGTGGGATAATAAGAGTATGAAGCTGATTTTATGATAATGGGAATATTGCTAAAATTTTAAAAAACGGCAATATTCCCATTATATTAATTACCTCTAAAAAAATAATATCACGAAAGCGGTACCTAAAATAAAAAATCGCGCCTTCTTTTTAACCGGTAAAAGAAAAGTATTGAAAAAAACTTGAAAAAGAAAAAAACAATATTTTTACTGAGAAAAACCCGGTGTTATATAAATAGTCTTTGTGAGAAAGAGAACATTAACAAGACTTGATATTACATGCTATGGGATTTTGGTATAAGTTTCCCTTGCCGAGTCTGGGTTTATAGTATTCAATTCATCGTAATGAAATATGTAAAACTGATAAATTTACTTTAATTATCCCTAAGATGACAACATCTAATATTGAAATCGTTATTTCTCTTGAAGAATCAAATCTAGACGAGGAAGAATTACAAGAAGAAGTAGAAAATTTACTCCCCCAAATTAAAGAAGTTGACGGTGTAGAAGATGCTGGTTTAGTCGAAGTTACAGAAGTTCCCGAAGGTTCTAAATCTATAGGGGGTTTAGTGAAAAAACCTATCGCTTACCTAGCGAAGCTGAATGGGAATATGCTTGTCGTGCTGGAACGACAACGCCATTCAACTTTGGTGAATCCATTACCACTGACCTAGCGAGCTACGACGGTAATTATACCTATGGTTATGCAGCTAAAGATCAGTATCGAAATCGAAAACAAACCACAGATGTTGGTATCTTCCCTGCTAATACCTTTGGTTTATACGATATGCATGGAAATGTTTGGGAATGGTGTTTAGATGACTGGCATGATAATTATAAAGAAGCACCTAATGATGGTACTTTTTGGCAAAATAATGAACTTTTTAATACGCGTCTGCTGCGTGGCGGTTCGTGGGTCACCCTTCCGAGGCGTTGTCGTAGTGCGTCTCGCAGTGGGAACGACCATGTCCTCAGGTTCAACGACGTCGGCTTTCGGGTTGTGTTGGTTCTCCCCAGGACTTAGCACTTAGCTCTTTTTCCCTATAGTCCTTTATTTTTATTTTAATATAGTCAGTCGCAATATACAGTTTGATGCGTGAAACTATAAGTGTTATTTTTAGATATTTTTTTTAACGCAGAGAAGCGCAGAGGAAATCGCAAAGGAGCGCAGAGTTTTTTTGAGCTAATATTTTTATTATTCCAATGTGAGCGGAAATAATATAAATCGTTAAAGATTTGAATTAACTGAAGATTTTTTAGTCGCGAAAAAGTTAAAGAATGACCGCGATGTGGGATAATGAAGGTATGAAGCTATTTTTTATAATGGGGATAGTGCTCAAATTTTTATGGACGGCAATATTCCAATTATATTAAATGCTTCTAAAAAAATAATATCACAAAGCGGCACCTTAAATAAAAAAATCTCCCTTCTTACTTGAACGGAAAAAAGTAATTAGTATTGAAAAGTACTGAAAAAATAAAAAAGCAGTATTTTTATTGAGAAAAACCCGATGTTATATAAATAGTATTTGTTAAAAATAAAACATTAAATTGGGTATTAGTAGAAGATTAGAAATTGACCTCTGCGCTCCTCCGCGTTGTCCTCCGCGTCCCTCTGCGTTTAAATAAACAAACGCGATACCGAACAAACAAAACTAGGTAACATCGGAGAAGTTAACTCATCATCAACAAACAAAGTTTCGACTAACTTTAACAACGCTTTCTCTCGTCGATAAACCTCAACTTGTTGCGTTGGCCAATCTAAAATCCAATATTCTTGCACTCCCCTAGAAGAATATAACTTCAACTTTACTTCTCTATCTCGGCGTTGATTTTCGACTCCTTCCGAAAGCACCTCAATAACTAATTCCGGCGCACCTGTTAAATGTCCCGCGTCATCAAGTAACATTGGAAGACGTTCTTTACTTACCCAAACAACATCGGGAATTACATTATCTACATCAGAAAAAATGATTCCTGGATTAAGGACGGCTTCTCCTAAACCTGTTGAAAGTGACCATTTATTCAATTCTGTGCAAGCATTGCCAATTGCTTTTTGATGTCGCCAATGTGGTGCCCTAGTCACAAACAATTCTCCATCAATAATTTCATAACGATTCCCGTTATCTGGCAATAGTTCTATATCAGCTATTGTCCATCGTACCCGTTCATCAGTGCTTTGGCTCATGGGACTACTGTCTTTTGTGTTATTGATATTTTAGCTGTAATGTCCAAAAAATAAGTAATGAGTAGTAGATAATGACCGCCATCTTTTCAATAGGGTTATATAGTAAGTAATTAGCCTATTCAAGATTTTTTTTGCCGCGAAAAAATTTAAAATGGTCGCGATGTGAGATAATAAGAGTATGAAGCTGATTTTCTTATAATGGGAATATTGCTCAAATTTTTAAAGACAGCAATATTCCCATTATATTAATTAATTCTAGAAAAATAATATCACGAAAGCGGCACCTAAAATAAAAAATCGCGCCTTCTTTTTTAACCCGTAAAAAAAGAGTATTGAAAAATACTGAAAAAATCAAAAAGCAGTATTTTTATTGAGAAAAAATCGAGGTTATATAAATAGTCTTTGTGATAAATAACACAATTTTAGGAAAACCCAGATAAATAATTAGCAGAGAACTTTAACTCAGGAAACAACCTAGATTGAATCACCTCATCACCTCTGTAAACAGTTTTAAGATATTCCGATTCATCATCCAATAAACAAACAGTAACAGTAGGCTGCTTTGGATTACCTGTAAATTCCTTTCCACCCAAACCAAGATAATCGATTATCCAATATTCCGATATCCCAATACCCGAATATTCGCCATACTTCTTATAATAATCATCTCGCCAATTCGTACTGACTACTTCTATAACTAAAGGTATAGATTTTGCCAGAGTAACAGTAGAATAATCATCCCAATAGGGTCCATTAACTAAATTATCCAGATTCAATAGCAACACATCTGGTAAATAAGCAGCTTGATTAAACGCGGATTTTACTAAAACTTTCGATGGAATACCATAAAGAAGATTGAGTCTTTTAAACTCTAACGTCAAATCCCCCGCAATCCGGGAAACAACAATTTCATGCTTTCCTTTTGGTTGTGCCATTTCCACTAAAACCCCATCGTGCAATTCCCATAATCCTTCAGAAGGCTTTAGTTAGTTTGATAAATTCTTCAAATGTTAAATACTCAGCTAATGGCTGAATAATTTTTGTTTGAGTCATTTTTCTAAAAGCATGTTTCTAAAATAATTCTGTAATTAGTAAGTTATCAGGATTTACTACAATTACAATACACCAGTTGCTGCACGATACTATCCGTATTATTGTTAAGCCCCTCAATCTCTCTTAACTTACACAACCGACATCAGAGTAGCGCTCGCGGCTTATCGCAACAGAACGATTTAGCTAAATCGTTAAAGTTTTTTATTTATTCAAGATTTTTCTGCCGCGAAAAAATTTAAAATGACCGCGATGTGAGATAATAAGGGTATGAGGCTGATTTTATTATAATTGGAATATTGCTCAAATTTTTAAATACAGCAATATTCCCATTATATTAATTAACTCTAGAAAAATAATATCACGAAAGCGGCACCTAAAATAAAAAATCGCGCCTTCTTTTTTAACCCGTAAAAAAAGAGTATTGAAAAATACTGAAAAAATCAAAAAGCAGTATTTTGGTTGAGAAAAATCCGAAGTGAAACCGAGTGAGAAATAGAATATTTACAAGACTTACGCAATTGTCATAAAACTCTGGAGGTGCCGTACACTAAAAGTCTAATTACTGCGTTAACAATCAGTCAGTCTAGGAGTACCCTACAAAAAAATATACCAGTTGCGGCCATCCCTAATTTATTTGGATATTATTAAAAGATAAAAAAATCGATTCAAGCGGAATTTGGGATCGCCGCTCTGGAGTTCTGTGGGTTTAAATATATTTAAAATTTTTTATTTATTCACAATTTTTCTGCCGCGAAAAAATTTAAAATGACCGCCATGTGAGATAATAAGAGTATGAAGCTGATTTTCTTATAATGTGAATATAGCTCAAATTTTTAAAGACAGCAATACTCCGATTATATTAATTACCTCTAGAAAAATAATATCACGAAAGCGACACCTAAAATGAAAAATCGCGCCTTCTTTTTAATCCGTAAAAAAAGAGTATTGAAAAATACTGAAAAAATCAAAAAGCAGTATTTTTATTGAGAAAAAATCGAGGTTATATAAATAGTCTTTGTGATTAAGAACACAATTTGAGGAAAACCCAAAGAAATAATAAGCATTAAGAGAACTGTGGGAATAACCTTGATGCGATCGCTTTCACCGCAAAGTGTTCTGAGAAAGTGCACATGAGATTTGAGCTTATCGTACAATAAAAACCGGACTCAGGGCATAACGCACCACTCTCGTTGCGAAGAAAATGAGAGTATTGAAATTTCCTTCCTGAATATGGGAACTATAGTTATGAAAAAGAAACTAAAAATCTCTAAGTTATAACTCAATAGGCTCACTATGTCCGAGCAACAACCACGCACCCGTCAGGAACTTTACGAACAAGTACGCAACTTAGGTAGAGAGGAATTCATCCTCGAAGAAATGATTCGCTATGGTTTTTGG
>JBHJJJ010000293.1:0-11224 GCA_050042755.1 Rivularia sp. (in: cyanobacteria) | reverse complement strand
ATCCCCCCATCCCCCCATCCCCCCATCCATTAAATTAACAAAAAATCATCAAAAATACGATTACTAATTTGTACTTTCCTAGCCCTTGCATCGGGTTTTATCTGCGTTTATGTCGGCGGACAAATGAGCTTACAAGCCCACAGTGATAACTGTGAGAATCAACGTTGGGGTTTATTTAGAGCTGGTTGTAAAGTTGTAATAGCACCTGGTGCAATGTGGCAAGGTAGCACTACCGGAATTTGGACTAGTACTGTCTTGGGTGCTTTTTTTGGTGGGTTACTAACGCGGAAGGATGGTCAATGAGAGCATGGGGAAAGGAGGGAGAGAGGGAGAGAGGGAGAGGGACTAGAAAATTTATAATTAATAACTCCTAACTCCTAACTCCTAACTCTTAACTTTTCCCCTAGGAACCTCCAAACTCTATTTCTTCAATGAAAGCGCTGAGGAATCTGTAAACTATTCCAGCTTTCCCAAGAACTACTATTGGTGTCAAAACATTGCCACGAACCGTTTTTTGATTCTTGGTAACAAAATAAACTGCGTTCGCTGGCTTGGAGGTTCTCGGTAAAATAGTATACAATGTCTCGAAAAGGATAAGTTTTGCGGCTTAATCGCTTCGCTACAGCTTGATTAGGACATTCAACAATGAATACTGGCTCGGAATCTATATAGCCTAAAGAGAATATACACATCCTTAAGATGGCTCTCAGCCAGCTTTCAGAGTTCTCAAAACATTTATCAACAATTGTATTGCTTAAAGCTCTTTCTAGTTTACGGTTTTGTTTATCGGGAATACGATGCTCTGACATAGCGTCACCATATTGCTAAAGCATTGCTTTGAGATTAAACTATAAGCTCTATGAGTGACAAGCGCCTAGGGAAAATTACGGCACCGGAAAGTTTATTTTAAGATCGAAGGCTTGTATCTCAAAGGCTTGTATGCTAAAGGTTAAAGTCCTTAGATTCTATTGTAAGTTATTGGGAATATTTGGGTAAGGTGTTGATGGATAAATTCTATTTTAGTAGGACTACCCCGAACTGGTAAAATTTAGTTACAGAGTGATTAAAATTTTGCCATGACTGCTGGAGCGAACCAAATGAATCCATCTACCCTCGGTGCAGATGCTGTTGACGAAGCGATCGCAAAAGGAATTGATTTAGATGGTTCTCCTATTGAACCTACAAAACTGGATTTATATAATAAGGTGATGGGGTTTGAGGCGAATAGACAGCGTAGTGGTGTAAAAAATACGATGAGATCTCGTATTGTCAGAATTGGGGCTAAGCATATCTCACAAGCGGAACTGAATAAAATGCTTTCAGAAGCTGATTTTGTGCCTTTAAAGGAAAAGGAAATTGCTTTCTATTACGGTGGAAAATAACCCCATATCCAAACCTCTTCCCTTAATTCGGGAGAGGTTTTAACATTCATTTAAATAGCAGATTTTCGTACTTCACAAGGGATAAAATACCCTATATAGTGGTTCTCGGTTGAGTACCGGAGGGCAAAATTTTCTTATCCTTTCTCTCTCCCTCAGAAAAGCTTTACCTTGAGGGAAAATGGTGGAGTATTTTACTCTACAAAGTAGGCAATTCTTTACTTCGCTACGGAAACTTTTGAATGCCAGACTTTTGAGGAACGATCGATAGGTTGACGGTAAAATATTAAGTTTTGAAAAAATAACTGCTTTTGCGTAAAAGTTGGAGGTAAGGGAAGATACCAGAATAGAACCTTACCAAACCCATTGATGAACAGCGATTCTCAGCAGAGAGATAATGCTCTCGATTGGCAGTTACAGGAGTTAGTCGAGGAGATAAAGCAATATTCGGCTAGGGATGATAGTGCAAGTATTAGAGTTAAACGACGGATAGCCCTGAATAAGCTTGTCAACGCGATTAAGGCTTCTAAGCGATTGAGTAAGCAAACTCAGTGGTCAGAATTGCCTAATTATGAAGACTATTATAATGAAGCGTTGCAAATAACGTTGATGGAAATATGTCACAAAATTAATGAATATAATCCACAATATCCTGTAATGGCGTGGGTAAATAAAATTTTTCAGTGGCGATTTATTGATGTGGTTAACAAAGAACACAAAAAAGGGCTTACTAAGGTTCCTAAGGGAGAAAAAATATCTCCTATTTTGTCTTTGGAGGATATTAATAAAGAACTACATCGCTCAAATCAAATATCTGAAGAAGAACAGATTAAAGAAATTATCAATAAAGATCCAGAAAATTATTTAATTAGTCAACATTTAAAGGATCGTAGTGATGCTAATCTAAAAGTTATTTTGATTTTTTTATTGTCGGGTAAAAAGTGGAGGGAGATTTCTGACAATTTAGATGTTCCTCTAACAACAGTTTCTAGTTTTTATCAACGTAGAATGCATAAGATAGTCTCTTATATAAAGAAGTATATATAGAAGTAATTTTTGATCATGAACAGTACCACCCACAAACTCAGTTTTACCCTTCCTTTATCATTTGAAGCTCATTCAATTGCTCAAGAGTTAGCAGAAGGAATATCGAATCTAGAAAAGCGTAATTCAGTCTATTTAAATAGTTTGGCTGTATATGCAGTAGATAATTATCTGCGCTGTATGGAATTTGATACTAATTTAAAAGGAAGTGACAGCCGCAATCATTTGGCTATTAAATTGATGAATGTAGCCGATTTAATAGTTGAAAATATTGGTAAATTAGAATGTCTTCCTGTTTTATCTGAAGCAGAATTTGTAGAAATACCACCGGAGGTTTGGGAAAATAGAGTTGGTTATGTAGTTGTACAATTAAATGATTCTCTTAAAGAAGCAAAAATTTTAGGTTTTACTCGTAAAGTTGCCGCTGAAGTTTCTTTGAGTCAGCTACAGTCTTTAGAAGATTTTCTGATTTATTTAACTGAACTTGAAGTAGCAAAAACATCGAATATTGTCAATTTTAGTCAATGGTTAGATGGTGTTGTTGATGCTGGGTGGCAAAAAATAGATGAATTATTAAAACCTCAACAATTGGGTTTAGCTTTTAAAAATGAAATGAGCGTTACCCGGGGACAAAAAATTGATTTGGGGATGCATTTAGATAAAATTTCTGTTGCTTTGGTAATGAAAGTGATGTCGGAAAGTGAAAATGAAGGAGTGGATGTTTTAACTCAAGTTTATCCAGTTGGAGAAATGGCTTTACCGAGGGGAGTCAAATTAATTATCGGTGATGAAATGGGAGAAACAGCATTAGAGGTTGTTTCTAGAGAAGATGATAATTGGATTCAATCAGAGTTTACTGCTGAATGTGGTGAAAGGTTTAATATTACAGTTGTTTATGGTGAGTCGGAGATTACTAAAGAATTTGAAGTTTAAGCTCAAATAATTTTGGGTTTTAAGATACGAGTAACCTCACCCTAACCCTCCCCTTGTTAAGGAGAGGGAATAAGATTTTTTAACCTCACCCTAACCCTCCCTTTGTTAAGGAGAGGGAATAAGATTTTCCCTGCATCTGTTTAATTTACCAAAATCAAATTTCTAGATAAATTTACGTAAAATAATACCAAAACTACTGATAAAAGAATATAGCTTCCGGGATAGTTACGGTAACAAAGATGAAAAAGTTAGTTGTACTCAAACTGGATGGTGATTTTAATCGGGGGTTTGGCGTTAGTTTGGAAATCGGTGAAGATGGTAAGCGTGCTGATGTTGAGTTAAGCGACAATCAGTTAAGATTACCTCCTATCCCCAATCTACCTAATATTTATCAAGAGTGGTACAGAAGTTATCGCAGTTTAGATGGACATCGAATAAAAGTAAAAAAAGGACAAGTTTCTAACGTTAAATTTACATCTTTAAGGGAAAATTGCCAGACGAAAGCTGATAATATCAAGTTGATTTTTACTAATTGGTTAAAAGCTGATTCGTTTCGACGTATTAAGGAAGAATGTTTCATACATTTATCTCCAAGGGATGAAATTCGTTTTATTATTCGCACTACTGAATTCGGGTTACGAAAGCTTCCTTGGCATTTATGGGATTTATTTGATAGTTATCCGGATGCTGAGATAGCTTTGAGTTGTTTTTATGCTCAAAGTTTTTCTAGAAGTTATCGCAATCGGGTAAGAATTTTAATTATTTTAGGTAATAGCGAAGGAATCAATGTTGCGGAAGATAATAAACTTTTAAAAGAATATTGTCAGGATGCGGAATTAGTAGTTTTAGCGGAACCTTCTGTATTTGAGTTAAACGAACATCTTTGGGATGAAAAAGGCTGGGATATTCTATTTTTTTCCGGGCATAGTCGAACAGAATCTGAGCAAGGAATAATTTATATAAATAGTATTGATAGTTTAACAATAGAGGAGTTGAAGGAAGGTTTAAAAAGAGCGGTTAGGGGTGGATTACAGTTAGCTTTTTTCAACTCTTGTGATGGTTTAGGAATTGCGGCTGAATTAGAAAATTTACATATTCCGCAAGTAATTGTGATGCGGGAACCGGTTCCAGATAAAGTAGCTAATCAGTTTTTAAAATACTTTTTTCAGGAATTTACCGGGGGAAAATCTCTTTATAAATCGGTCAATATTGCTCGGAGAAAGTTACAGGGATTAGAGAAAAAGTATCCCTGTGCGAGTTGGTTGCCGGTAATTGTGCAGAATTTATTAGAAATACCTCCGACTTGGCAAAGTTTAGGTGCTTGCGCCTTTAATGCTGGTGCGTCTAATGGCAATTGTCCATATTTGGGTTTAGCGGCTTTTACCGAAGTTGATACTGCTAATTTTTTTGGTAGAGAATTTGTAACGCGACAGTTAATTTCGGTAGTTAATAAAAAGCCGTTTGTGGTAGTGGTTGGTGCTTCGGGTAGTGGAAAATCAAGTGTAATTTTTGCGGGTTTAATTCCGCAGTTAAAGCAGGATAAGAAGCGCGATTGGTTGATTGTTAATTTTCGTCCCGGTAATAATCCTTTTGAGTCTTTGGCGATTGGTTTATTACAAGGATTATCTCCTGATTTTGAACCTCACCCTAGCCCTCTCCTTATTAAGGAGAGGGAATTGGAATTGGAACCTTATTCTAACCAACTTCAAGATAAGGAAAGGGAACTGGAATTGGAAACTCATCCTAACCAACTTCAAGGTAAGGAGAGGAAACTAGAATTGGAAGCTCATTCTAACCAACTTCAAGATAAGGAGAGGGGAAAAGATTTAAATTTAAATCGTTTAACGGAGTTGGAATTAGAAGTTGAATTAAGACATGGTAATAACAGTTTAGAAAATATTATTGAACCGTTGATTATCGGTAATCAAAAGTCTCATTTGGCGATAATAGTCGATCAATTTGAAGAACTTTTTACTTTATGTACTGATACCGAATCTCGTCATATTTTTATTGATAATTTACTGAATTTAATTAAAAACGTTCCTGGCTGTACTGTAATTCTGGCATTACGAGCGGATTTTTATGCAGAAGCTTTATCATATCGTCCTTTGGCTGATGCGTTGCAAGATGCTCAAGTTAATTTGGCTGCCATGGATGAGGAGGAATTACAAGCAGCGATAGAAAAACCTGCTGCTAATTACAATGTCAGTTTGGAGGAAGGTTTAAGTCAACGCTTGATTGATACGGTGTTGGAATCTCCGAGTAATTTACCTTTGCTGGAATTTACCTTAACTCAATTGTGGGAAAAGCAACAAAATGGTTGGTTAACTCACCAAGCTTATGAAGAAATTGGTGGTGTGGAAACTGCTTTGGCGAATCATGCTGAAGCAATTTACGCTGAATTGAGTTTAGCTGATAAGCAAAGGGTACAACAGATATTCATTCAATTAGTACAACCTTCAGAAAGAAGCGCAGATATTCGCCGTCTGGCAATTTATGAGGAGGTGGGGGAGGAAAATTGGGATTTGGTGAGGAGGTTAGCTGATGGGCGTTTGGTGGTAACAAATCGCAATCAAGTTACTGGTGTGGAAACGGTTGAAATTGTTCATGAGGCGTTGATTAAAAATTGGCGACGGTTACAAAAGTGGATGCGGGAAGATGGGGAATTTCGGTATTGGCAAGAGCAATTGAGGGTTTTTATTAAACAATGGGAAAATAGCGATCGAGATGATGGTGCTTTGTTACGCGGTAAGCCGTTAATTGATGCTAAAGAATGGTTATTACAACGCTCAAATCAACTTAGTTCGGTTGAGCAGGAATTTATTAGTTTAAGTTTGGATTTAAGAGATAGGGAAACACGAGAAAAGAAGGCGGCGAGAAGACGGGTTATTATTGGGTTAGCTGGTGGTTTGATTGCTGCTTTATTATTTCCTAGTATTGCATTATTTCAATGGCAACGTGCTGAAAATAACCTTTGGAAAAATGAAATTAATCAGCTTAAAAATTTTAATATATTTGCGAATACTTGGTTTAATTCGGGTAATCAAGTTAAGTTATTGAGTTCTACTTTAGTTGCTAATAAAAAGTTGATAGAGTTAAATAATAATTTGGATGCAGTAACTAAGATAGGATTATTGAGTTCTCTGCTAGAAAATTTTAATTCGATTCGCGAATATAATCGTTTAATTGGTCATGATGCTTCGGTTAATAGCGTTTCGTTTAGTGATGATGGAAGGCTTTTAGCTTCTGGGAGTCAAGATACAACTATTAAAATATGGCGGCGGGATGGGGAGTTATTACAAACGCTGGGGGGAGATGAAGCACAAGCATCTCAGGTGTGTGAAACGCCCTCAGACTGGAAGTCTGGGGCTACAGAAACAAAGCCTACCTTTGTAGGCTTAAAAAATCAGTACACCCAGGAGAATTTTGCTTGTGTAGCGGTGAATTCTATTCGCCAGGCATCTGAAAAATTTCGTCATAAAGATGGTGTTTTTACCGTTATATTTAGCCCTGACAATCAATATCTTATCGCTGCGAGTTATGATAATAAAGTTAGTTTGTGGCAATATAATTCTACGACGAGTTTATTTAAAAATCGTCCTTTTTTAACTATATCTGAACCCGAAGGATTATGGGCGATCGCCTTTAATCCAAGTAAGAATATTATCGCGACAGCAACCGAAAATGGCGAGGTAAGATTATGGAAGCTTGACGGTAAATTAGTTAAGACAATTCCCGCTCACAATCAAAAAATCTGGAGTTTAAATTTTAGTCCAGATGGAAAATATTTTGCTACTGCAAGCGCCGATAATACTATTAAGATATGGGATAGCGAGGGGAGGTTTTTAAAAACCTTTAGGAGTCATGAAGATGAAGTTTTAAGCGTTAATTTTAGTCCAGATAGCAAACGAATTATTTCTGGCAGTAAAGACGAAACCTTTAAACTTTGGGATTTGACAGGTAAATTATTGCATACATTTACAGGTCATAAAGATGAAGTTTTAGACGTGCGTTTTAGTCGTGACGGTAAATTGATTGCTTCAGCGAGTGCTGATGATACGGTTCGAGTTTGGGATGTCGCACTACAAAAGCAAGTTTACCACCATAGTCCACTGGTTGGTAGAGCAATTGAAATCAAATTTAGTCCCGATGGTAAAACCTTGGCGATGGCTAGTGCTGATAAACCCGTCAAACTAAGTTATCTCAAAGGCATTTTACCCACATTTACGGGTAATAGCGTCAGATTCAGCCCGGATGGAAAAACTATTGCGGTAGCGAATCAGAAAACTATAGCGCTAGGGAATCAGAAAACTGTTGCGCTACCGAATCATAAACAAATTACTTTGAGAAGAAGTGACGGAAGTTTAATTCGCCATTTTGATTCACAAAATGCAGATGTTGTCAAGGTAATATTTAGTCCCACAGGAAAATATCTAGCGACGATAGATAAAGAGAATCAAATTAAAGTTTGGAATCTTCAAGGAAAGCTTTTACGAAAATGGCGGGGACATGATGTAAAGAAAAATGATATTCCCCTTGACGTAATTCAAGATATTAGTATTAGTTCCGACGGTAAAACAATTGCCACAATTGGTGGATTTGATAAACGAGTTAAGCTGTGGAATTTTTCAGGTAAATTAATTAGAAGCTGGCAACTAAATGATAATTTGGTGACGAGTATTAAATTTAGTCCAGATGGGGAAACTTTTGCGATCGCTGGCGATAAATCTGTAACATTGTGGAATTTGAAAGGGAACTTATTACGTAAAATTACAGGTCATAAAGATAGTATTACAGCTTTGAGTTTTAATTCTGATGGAAGAATGATTGCCACTGCGAGTAACGATAAAACAGTTAAACCTTGGCAGCGCGATACGGGTAAGTTGTTACAAACTTTAACTCATCAAGATAACGTTTACACGGTTACTTTTAGTTACGATAATCAATTTGTGATTACTGGAAGTAAAGATAAGACTTTGAATTTCTGGAGTTTGGATGGAAAGTTACTTAATACTATCAAAGGGCATCGAGGAGATATTAAAGAAGTTGAATTTAGTCGATATCAAACTATGTTGGCTTCGGTAGATATGAAAAATAATGTGATTTTATGGAATTTGGATATTAATGAATTGCAACAGCGCGGTTGTGATTGGTTGAAGGATTATTTGATGATGAATGTTGATGTAGATAAAAGCGTTTGTAATTAAAATCGCCCTCACCCTTGAAGGGTGGGGCTACAGTAACAAAGCCCACCTCCGTGGGCTAAAATCAGTCCGCAATGGCGGACTTTGTAGGTGTAGCCGCACCCTTTAGGGTGTCGGTGATTGGATTACGAATTACCAATTATGAATTACTATTATGAATTACAAAAAACTAATTTACCTAACTCTAACAATTGCTACGCTAACAACTACAAATACCATAATTCCACAAGTTAAAATATCCGCTAATCAACCGCAAAATCAACAAAAAACAACTCAAAAAAAAGCCAGAGATTGGTTTTATCAAGGAATAATTAAAGCGAACAAACAAGATTATCAAGGTGCGATTGAGAATTTTACAAAAGCTATTAAAATTAATCCCCGATATGCACAAGCTTATTATCGAAGGGGTTTAATTTATGCACAATATGCTCAAGGTAAAATATTGCGTCGCGATGGTACATTACCTGGATGCGTGAGAGTTGATGAATATAGTGTTAGCTGTGAAGTTAAAATTACAGCAAGTTGGAAAAAACAGAATCAGCAACAAGCGTACAAAGATTTTAATAGTGCGATCGCAATTATTCCGCGATATGCAGCAGCTTATCATCAAAGGGGATTGATTCAAGAAAATCGACGAGATAAATTAAAGGATTTTCAGTTTGCGGCTTTAACTTATTTGAATTTTAATAATTATTCAGACGCAGCAAATGTTTTAGAAGATATTGATAAATTATATTTGGAAATGAATCCAGATGCGGGAGAAATAGAAAGTCCAACAGCTTCACCTGGATTATCTGCTGAGCTTAAAAAATCCCCTCATCAGTTAATGAATGAAGCACGAGAAGCTTTGAAAAAATCGGATTTGCAAACTGCTTTGAGAAAATATAGAGTAGCTGCATTGATTTTTAACGAAAGGAAGGATTGGAGAAGATATAAGCAAGTACAGCAGATTATTAGAGGGATTGAGCAGGTTGCTAATAAATGATTGGAATTATTTGGGTAAGAGAAAAAGAGAAGTAAGAGATGAATCTTCTCCTCTTACGCTTTATCAAGTTAAGAATTAACGAAGCTGCGACAGTAAAGTTTTGAATTTAGAGCTAGAAAATAATTTTTGAGTATCATTAATTAAAACCTCACTCCAGAGATTCTTTTTCAGAACTTTGACATCAGTAATTTTGCGATCTATTTTGAGAGCAGTCTCAGCTAATTTATAGGCTTGCTCTTGTTCTCCTTTACGATATAGAGCTACTGCAAGAGCAAGGTTAACGTAAGCCGATTTATTGTTAATCGCAAGAGATTTTTGCCATTGTTTAATAGCTGTTTCTATTTCTCCTTGTTCGTATTTGAGTGAACCAATATTAGCAATAGCTAGCCAGTCTTTTTGATTTATCAACAATGCTTGGTTATAGTCAGACATCGCTGCTGAATTGTTACCTTGTGCATAATAAACTATGCCTCTATAAGTGTAAGCATCAGAGAATTTGGGATTAATTTCTATGACTTTATTGAAATTGGCTAGAGCTAAATCCCATTTTTTCTGCTGTGAGTAAATAAGTCCTCGGAGGTAGTAAGCTTGAGTATATTTAGGATTGATTTCAATGGCTTTGTTGCAATCAGTTAGGGCTAAATCCCATTTTTTATGCTGTGAGTAAATAAGTCCACGGTTGAAGTAAGCAAGAGCATAGTCAGGTTTAAATTCAATCGCTTTGTTGAAATCAGCTAATGCTAAATCTAATTTTTTCTGGTTTTTATAAATAAGCCCTCTAAAGAAGTAAGCTTCAGCATTTTTGTGATTTATTTCTATGGCTTTATTGAAATCAGCGAGGGCTAATTCCCATTTTTTCTGCTGTGAGTAAATAAGTCCTCTGAGGTAGTAAACCTTAGCAAATTCAGGTTTAATTTGAATAACTTTTTTATAATCATCCAGAGCTAAATTCCATTTTTCCTTAATTCCGTAAAGATTACCCCTATTGAGGT
Organism: Rivularia sp. (in: cyanobacteria); assembly: GCA_050042755.1. Classification (GTDB taxonomy): domain Bacteria; phylum Cyanobacteriota; class Cyanobacteriia; order Cyanobacteriales; family Nostocaceae; genus Rivularia. The sequence continues at coordinate 687 of JBHJJJ010000293.1, read as the reverse complement.
AAGCTGAAGCATATTTGCCATTGATATCGATGGCTTTGCTGTAATCAGCTAGGGCTAATTTCCATTTTTTCTGCTGTGAGTAAAGATTCCCGCGATTATAGTAAGCTTTAGCATATTTGGGGTTGATTTGGATGGCTTTGCTGTAATCAGCTTCGGCTAATTTCCATTCCTTCCGATATTTGGAAATATTTCCCCGATTGTTGTAAGCATCAGCAGATTTAGGATTAATTTGGATTGCTTTATTGAAATCAGCTAACTCTAATTCCCATTTTTTCTGCTGTGAGTAAAGAGTGCCCCTATTGTTGTAAGCTGTAGCATATTTAGGATCAATTTGGATTGCTTTGTTGTAATCAGCTAGGGCTAATTCCCATTTATTCTGCTCATAGTAAAGATTTCCCCGATTGTTGTAAGCATCTGCATAGTTGGGATTAATTTCGATGGCTTTATTGTAATCAACGAGGGCTAAATCCCATTTTTTCTGCTCATAGTAAAGAGTGCCCCGATTGTTGTAAGCATCAGCATCTTTGGGATTAATTTCGATTGCTTTTTCGTAATCAGCTAGGGCTAAATCCCATTTTTTCTGCTCATAGTAAAGAAGCCCTCGATTTTAGTAAGCTAGAGCAAAGCTAGGATTAATTTGGATGGCTTTATTGTAATCAACGAGGGCTTTATCCCATTTTTTCTGCT
>JBHJJJ010000292.1:0-48898 GCA_050042755.1 Rivularia sp. (in: cyanobacteria) | reverse complement strand
GTTGCTCTTGTTTTTTATTATTTTGCATTGTTTTATTTGTTATGTTTATTTTTTAAGGAGTAAGGAGTAAGGAGTAAGGTGTAAGGAGTAAGGAGTAAGGAGTAAGGAGTAAGGAGTAAGGAGTAAGGAGTAAGGAGTAATAAGTAATAGGTAAGGAGTTGGGAATTCGGGGGAATAACCAACAACCATCAACTAACAACCATCAACCAACAACTAACAACTAACAACTAACATTTAATATGCCTCAACTTCCAAAAACATTAGAAGATGCAATTATTCAAGCTAGCGAAGCAACTCAAGCCGCTCTTGGGGATGGCCATACTCGGCTACAAGTTGAACTGCGATTTCAGGAATTCAGAGCATTACCAGCAGCACAACAATTTATACCAGCTTTTGAAGAATATGGCGACAAACTAAAGATTTTGTTTGCTGATGCTGGTAGTGCAGCCTTAGCTCGTCGCGATTGGAGTGGAGTGCCTTTTAAACTTGTGGATATTGGTACTGGTAGAATGGCTTCAATCGAATCAAAAGTTACACCAGAAGACGAACTTTTCTTTTTTGTTGAACCGACTTCGGTAGAGATACCACAGTTAGAAAAGATATGCGAAGCAATAGGCGAAAGTCGTCCTTTTGTAATATTTGCTCCTCGCCTGGAGGATTCGGGTGTGGTAGGTATCGGTTATGCCGCTCGACAAACTCGCCAGCGTTTTATCAACACAATTGAATCTTGTTATTATCTGCGTCCAATATTTGATGAAGCTGCTGTATTTCGTTGCTACCCGGGATTATGGGAAGTTTGGGTAAATAAAGGCTCAGATTATGAAAAAGTTGCTGAATTACCCCAAAAGCCCACCGGAGAAGAATTGGATGGGATTATATATAATGCACCGCAAAGCGAAAATGAACCCGCAGCGGCGAAAAGTAAGAGTATTTTTAGAGGTTTGCAGCGATTTGTGAGAGCTTTGAAAAGTTAGAGTCGATCTAATTAATCAACATTTAAGGATAAGGTGTGCGAAGTAAAACTTTTAACGCACCTTTTTTTAGTACATAAGTATTACTTACCTAATTTTAATTTAAATAGGTTATATAGCGAATTGAGGTAAAAATCAAGGTGGAGAAGAATACAAAATACACTATTTCTTAAACATCTATATAAAGATATAAATTCAATTATTCTCTATCTATTGCTACTTGATATTTGAGGTATTTTTACTAATACATTTCATGCACCATTTACTTTACAAACTCTTCATTATTATCAGGTGATGAATTGTATCAAATCGATGATGATTATCAAGAAGTTATATATGAAAATCAAAGCGACACAGGTTGTTTTATTGGCTTTATCTATGTTATCTACCTAGGGAATAGTCTTTTCGGTATCTTCAGTGTAATTTGGGTGATTGTTTCTAAAGTCAAAATTGTTCAAACACAACCTGAAAGTCTACAAACAGTATGGCGTTATTCAAAAAAATGTATTAATTGGTGAATTACATAACTTAAATGATTGAATTTAAGTAGTAATACTAATTTTTTACATTACTAATTGATGCTGCTAATACGAAATCTTTTTCTAGGATACAAAAATCTAGTTTGTGCGAAAAAAGCTCTGATTCTGCTAGAAGTTTCTAGTAATAAATTAAGGGCTATATTCTGCATTATTTGTATCAACATTATCGCGACTTATCCTAACTTCAAATTAATAATTAATAAATGAATCAACCTAACTACTCCGTCACTACCGATAATTTTGATGCCGTTCTTTTTGATTTAGACGGTGTACTAACAGCAACAGCGAAAGTTCATGCTGTTTCTTGGAAAAGAATGTTTGATGAGTTCCTCTCTCGACTAAATCAAGAGAATAACGAACTTTTTGTACCTTTCGATATTGATACCGATTACAAACATTATGTAGATGGTAAACCTCGCTTGGAAGGAGTTCGTAGTTTTCTCAAGGTGCGAAATATTTACCTTCCAGATGGTACTCAGGATACACCTGTGGAAGAGGATACCGTTTATAGTTTGGGGAAACGTAAGGATCAAATCTTTCACTCGATCTTACAAAGCGACGGTGTAGAAGTATACGAAACTTCAGTTGCTTGGGTTTGCCATCTCCGCAGCCAGGGAATAAAAACGGCGGTGGTTTCTTCCAGCCGAAATTGTGAAGCAGTACTCAAGGCTGCTAAAATCTCCCATTTATTCGATACTCGTGTTGACGGTAAAATAGCTGCTAATTTAGGAATACCAGGTAAACCAGCACCAGATACTTATCTAAAAGCTGCTGAAATATTAGATGTAGAACCCAAACGCTGTGTTGTTGTCGAAGATGCTATTTCCGGAGTGCAGGCAGGATATGCTGGTGGATTCGGACTAGTTATAGGAGTTAACCGTAATGATGATGCCGATGCACTACTGAATAATGGTGCTCATATAGTTGTTACTGATTTAGGCGAAATACTCAAGTAAATAAAGTTACGACTACTCTGTAGTAAATATTGCATTAAATTTCAAAATTCAAAAACAAGAATTCTAATAATTAATTCTTGAATTTTGTATTTTGAATTATTTCGTTATGGCTTACTGCACTTCTTGATGTGCGATTCAAAATTCTACACAAGCGAGGTTGAACGGATATCCATGTTAAGACACGAACCTGTGAACCCCCCTAAATATGTCTACCCTTCTGACGAATGGCGGATGGTAGAAAAGGAATACTATCCTCGTTTCCAAGCACAAATGGAAACAATTTTTTCTATTGGTAATGGTTATTTAGGAATGCGCGGTGTCTGTGATGAAGTTACACCCTGCAGCGAAAATGGAACTTTTATCAATGGTTTCTATGAATCTTGGCCGATTATTTACGGTGAAAGAGCTTTTGGTTTCGCTACAACCGGACAAACTATTGTCAACGTCACCGATACTAAAATTATCAAGCTTTATGTTGACGATGAACCTTTCTGTCTTTCTACAGCCAACTTATTAAGTTTCGAGCGCGTACTGGATATGAAAGCCGGTACCTTAAATCGTCAGGTAATTTGGGAAACAGCATCGGGTAAACAAGTGGCGATGAAATCCCGCCGCGTGATTTCTTTAGAACACCGGCATTTAGCGGCAATTGAATATGAAGTTACAGTTCTCAATGCTAAAGCTCCGGTAGTTATTTCTTCGGAAATGCAAAACCACAAGCATGTAGCTTCTAAAGATCACGATCCTCGTAAAGCAACGGGTTTAAAAGATAAAGTTTTAAACCCTCAAGTAAATTCCTGCGAAGATAAACGCATTCTTCTGGGTTATGTCACTAATGAAAGCAAAATAGCACTTGCTTGTGGAGTCGATCATCGCATAGAAACAGAATGTTCCTACACCTACAAAAGTAAGTCTTGGGAGGATGGAGGTAAAGCTGTCTTTTTTGTAGACGCTCAACCAAATGTACCGATCAAATTGATTAAATACATCAGTTACCATACTTCACCCGGTGATAATTCTGTTCAAGAAGTGTGTACGAGGGCAAAAATAACTTTAGATAGAGCCGAGAATCTGGGATTTGAAGCAATCTTGGCAAGCCAGCAAAAATACATGGATGATTTTTGGCATAGAAGTGACATCAAAATTGATGGGTTACCCTATGATGCCGATGTAACTCGTGCCCTAGAATTACAACAGGCAATTCGCTTCAATTTATTTCAGATTTTGCAAGCTTCAGGGAGAGCCGAAGGAACTGGTATTCCTGCTAAGGGACTTTCTGGACAAGCTTATGAAGGTCAATATTTCTGGGATACGGAAATTTACCTTTTACCATTCCTAATTTACACTGCACCGCGCGTTGCTAGAAATCTGTTGAAGTTTCGTCACCAAATCCTCTCGCAAGCTCGACAGCGCGCTCGTGAGTTGAATCAAAAAGGAGCGCTGTTTCCGTGGAGAACTATCAATGGTGAGGAAGCATCGGCATATTACGCAGCGGGAACTGCTCAATATCATATCAATGCTGACATCGTTTACGCGATCAAAAAGTACGTTCAAGTTACCGGAGATACCGATTTTCTCTACAACGAAGGTGTGGAAATTTTGGTCGAAACTGCCAGATTGTGGCAGGATTTAGGATTTTTTGAAGATGGTAAATTCCATATTCACGGTGTAACTGGACCTGATGAATACACTGCCGTAGTCAATAATAATACTTACACTAACTTAATGGCCCGGGAGAATTTACGGTACGCTGTAGAAACCGTTCAGATTCTGCAAAACGAAAATTTAGAAAGATTTGCAGCACTTTTAGATAGAACTAACCTTGCTCTGTCTGAGATTGAAGAATGGCAAAAAGCTGCCGATGCCATGTATCTGCCCTACGATGAAGTTAGAGGTATTCATCCACAAGATGACAGTTTTCTAAGTAAAAAACCTTGGGATTTTGAAAATACACCTAGCTCCAAATATCCTTTATTGCTGCATTTTCATCCCTTAGTAATTTACCGCCATCAGGTAATCAAACAAGCAGATGTGGTATTAGCAATGCATTTGCTAGGGCAGGAATTTTCCCAGGAACAGAAAAAGCGTAATTTTGATTACTACGATCCTTTGACAAGTGGAGATTCTTCTCTTTCGGTATCTATTCAAAGTATTGCAGCTTTTCAACTCGGATATATCCAGAAAGCTGTTGAATATGCCTACTTTGCCGTACTGATGGATTTAGCCAATATTGCAGGTAATACCAAAGACGGTTGCCACATGGCTTCAATGGGTGGTTCCTGGATGGTGATGGTATACGGTTTTGCAGGTATGCAAGATTACAACGGTAAACTATCTTTTAATCCTAAGTTGCCCAAAGGAACAAAACGCTTGCACTTCCCCCTAACAATTCGTAGCCAAAGGTTAGAAGTAGATATTTGTCAAGATGAAGTCACTTACTTATTAAGTGAAGGCTCCGAATTAACAATCAAGCATCAAGATGAGGAAATACTTTTAAAAGTTGGAGTTCCCGTTTGTATTAAGCAGAAAGTTCAAGATTGGGAAGTTGCTGCTTGATGGTGGATAGTTGATGGTGGATAGTTGATAGTTGATGGTTGATAGTTGATGGTGGATAGTTTGTTCCTGTGGGCCACCAATTCAATGGATAATGCGCATAATCAAACACTAACCACTAACCACCAACAACCAACAACTAACCCCCAACAACCAACAACCAACAACCAACCCTTCAATTTGTTCTCAAAGGTGCATCTAACACTTTATTGATTCTTTGGCGTGTTTCGAGTAAATGCGCCTTTGTATATTCGTCTTTGGAATTTGTATCTTCTAACTTCTCCTCTAATTGACGTAGCTTGTACCAAGCTAAGGTGCGTGCATCTTCGGGAACATAAACTTTTCGCAACACCATATTAGTCAAAATGTCTAAATATTTTCGTTGCAATCCCCGACGTAAACTAGAAATTTCGATTTCTTTATCTTTTGGTTCCAAAACTTCTGTCCAAATACTATCTTGCAGCGTATTAAATAGCTCTGGTAAAGTCAGTGCTTCCCCAGACTCACTCTTCAACTCAATATCTTTAAGACGAGAAAGGCGATCGTTAGAAAGTAAATCATACAAAACCAAGTTTTGCATGAATAAAACTAAATCGTGGATGGGATAGTCCAAACGCCCTATTTGAGGATTGCTTCCCCAATGCCGCCAACGAGATGGTGCTAATTTATTCAATAATTCTGGTGAAAAGTTAAAAGCATCTTCAGCAAAGATGTAATTTTGTAACACTTCTAAAGCTTTTCGCTGCTTTTCGACGGGTACGGGTTCAAATGGCAGACGATCTTGGTCTTTACTGGCGTAAATTCGGTAGAATGACTGACCGCCAATGTATTTTGTTGTATAGTAAATTTGTTGAAAATAGTTGCTTAAGACTGCGCCAAAACGCTCTCGTACATCACTGTAACTTTCTCCTTCTAAAGGATAGCGCTTGTTAATCCTATCCCACATTTTGCGGGCATTATCCATCTGCCACTGAGAATAAAGTAGGACATTGGAACTATTATCCCATGCATCGGCAGTAGGGTCTAAATCGTAGACATCTTCGTCTGTAGAATAACTATACTCGGGTTTATAAGATTCGGAGGCTATTTCTCTTAAAAATGGCTTATCGGCATTAGTAGATGTTGCTTTAATTTCTGAGTAACCGTACTTTACCGCCCATACATCATAAGGTCCAATAATACTAGGAAAATAATCTCCCTGCTTAATGCTTTCGGGAGCAATATTGGGGGGAATATAGTCCATAACCGATGCAACCTGTCCCCGAGCGCTAGTAATATTCCTATCGTTCATTTCTTCAGGAGATAGCATGGTACTGCCCCGGAAATTATGCCTCAAGCCCAAAGTATGCCCGACTTCGTGAGCAACAATTAACCGTAAATATTGATGAATATAATCTTTTGTTTGCTGACTGGTGGGAGGTAAGTCTCGTAGCAGGGAAAGCGCTAATTTTCCGTACCCAAACTGATTTGTGGCTTCTATTCCATAACAAAGGTCGTACTTACTAGCTAATTTAGATAAACGCTCCACAATTCCCTGTAATTGAGCTAACTCTTGAGAATTATTATCTTCTGTTTGCAAACCATTGTTACACAACATCCGATTTTGCATCATCGCCGACAAAGAAGTACGATTTTCAGATTGGGTAGGTTGAACCATTTGGCGATAATCCTTCTTAAGAGAAGTAACTAGACTAGCGTCTATTAAGATATCTGCATCTAGAATTTCTCCAGTCAAAGGATTAACACGGGATGGCCCCATAGCAAAATACCCATCAACTGTATTAATCCAGCGTATGGTGTTGTAACGAATATCTGAAGGATCCCAAGTAGCAGTATCGGGCATCTGCTTGACTTGGATGGCATTTTTAAACCCAGCAGCTTCAAATGCCCTATTCCACATCAAAACGCCTTCTTTGATGGCATCCCGATATTCATAAGGAGTAGCGTTATCTATCCAATAAACAATTGGTTCCTTAGGTTCGGAAATACTTGCTTTGGGATACTTCTTTTGCAAATTCCAACGATTTATATAACGCACAAAAGGATCGGAGGGGTTTTTTGTGGATAAATCTTGGTAAGCTGTAATAAAATATCCCACCCTTTCGTCGGCTACACGGGGACGGTAATTATTTTCCGGTAGTTGAGATAAACTGTAGTGCAGCTTGAGAGTAAAACCACGATTATCAGCTAAAGTCCTAAATCTAGAAGTTCCTAGCTTCCTGTTACCGCTCCCAGAAAAATTCAAAACCGATTGAACTTCTATATTCCCAGGAAAAACTTTCGCACTACCAAAGTAAGACTTATTTTTACTTCCCGCAACTCCCAAACTAGAAGATAATCCAGCTAAATCTGCAAGTAATAAATCCCCTAAATTAATCAGCATGGTTTTTCGCTGGGGATGAATGCTTTCAATCTTCACTCTATAAAGAACAGAGTCACTAAAAGATCTAGCCAAGGAGCGTGCTTGGGGATCTCCATCAGCCGTACGAAAATTGACGTTACGAACTACAAAATGTAAATGATTATCTACCCGCTCAAAGTAAAATAGAAAATCCTGTAAAGGCATACCGCTGTAAATTCCAGCTTCACCAATACCCGACTCTAAAGTTGCCGTTGCCAGATAACTTTTTTTGAGTTGTGTTGGTTTAACTTCTAAATATATTTTATTTTTTTCTTTCTCTCGGTAGAGAGTAAACAAACCAGGCAAAATTTTAGTATTTTTAGTTACTTTGCTAAAATCTTTAAGAGCATCCTTTTTTGCTGGCTTAGTTTTACTAACAGGCTTTTTAGCTGGTGTTTTCTGCTGTTTATTTAATTGTAAAAACGGTTGTTGGGCTGCTTTCTCTGTGTCATTAACTACCCAATTAAATGATTCTGGCTTAACTTCTTTGCTCTTCCCAACTACCCATACCTTTCCAGGCGGTAGTTTTTCAGGGGGTTTTTGATTACTAGGGCGATCGCTCAAACTACTTTTTTCCCCATCTCCTGGCTGCGTTACAGCTTTTGCGGTAACAGCAACTAATGGCTTAATGCCAAAAAGTGACGTTGCCAAATATAAACCATGCAATAAAATTACATAAACGCTCTTTTTGTTCATCCGAATCATCTCCGGGCTACATAGCCTAATTCATTTGTAATCATTAGGAAGCCTTCTGCATGGGAACCGCTCTCTCCTCAATTCTCCAACTACTGCCTAGGGTGCGGCTCCTCACCACAAGGAAAAACTAGATTAGACGACTAATATCAAGCAGAAAACTTTTTAGGTCAGTTTAATATGAAATTATTCAGTTTTTTTGTCCCTTTTTACTGTAGTATTTTCCCTAAGAATTGTGTCTGTAACAAACAGTACGTATTTTTGGAATAAGTCTGCAGAAAATATACTGGGAAGATAGTATAACAATTAAATCCGGTAAATTTCGTTTATTTTTCACGAAAAATGATTTAAATAAAAGTTTGAGTAAAAACTGGAGGATGAGTGGCATTGCAAATGGTGCTAATAACCGTTATTGTACTCAAGTAAAACTCAGATGAGAGTAGTAAATAATACTAGATTTTTATATTCTGCAACGGATTTAGTTAGCAAAATATTCAATTCATTCGAGCTTCTTTAATCTCACAAATTACTAGTATCTAACAACACACATGGTGCAAATAGAACTTTTCAAGCAGCTTTGGAAAACTTGTTTGAGGCGATCGTGGTTAGAAGAGGTGCTGCATAAGCCTGGAGGAGCAACAAATAAAAATGTGAAGGGTTCCCTTACAAGTTTTTTTTTAAAGAAAAAACTTTTAAGGCTGCCCCTGATGTCGGCAAACAATGATCGGTTACAAAACAAACAAGTCCATCGCTCTCAAAATAGTTCCCAGGAGTTAAGTTTCTCTGAGAAATTGCCCACAAGTCTAATAAATTGGGTGGAAACAAGTAGTAGCCTCATATGTAATGCTAAATCGCAACAGTTTTACCAATATATTTATCAGACCTTAGGTAATATTGCATTAAAACCTGAAATGGTAAAATCTATACTTACAACTTTTGAGAAGAGTGAAAAGACAAACGCGGTAATTCTGTTTAGGAAGTTAGAAGATTTTTATTGTCGCTGGTGTAATGGTGAATTTATTGATGCTGCACCAGATAATAACCTGCCCCAGAAGCAAATGTTACAGTTGGAATCACAGAACATTGCAATTGGATTGCGGCAAGTAGATATAAATACTGGCTTAAATGTAATGATTTTGCTGTTGGAATTACATCAATTCCTTCGTTCGCAAAATCAGAATCTCGAAACTGAAATTACATTTTATCCATCTGAGAAGCCGGATACGAGTAATTTTTTTACATCCAGACTGCTGCGGGTAATTAACTATAGCGACTCCATTGAGATTGGTAATTTTAGCAACGTAGTTGGTGCATTTCTCAAAGGTGCTCAGTTAGAAGGCGCTTACTTAGGAGATGCCAATCTTACAGGTGCCAATCTTACAAGTGCCAACCTCAGTGCGGCTTATTTAGGGGATGCCAACCTTACAGGGATACAAGCAAATAAAGTCAACCTTGTTCGCGGTAACTTAGGTGATGCGAACTTAAGCGGTGCCGATCTCACAGAGGCAAATCTGAGCCATTGCGATCTGACTCACTGTAATTTAAGCGGTGCTGATTTGAGCGGTGCTAATTTGATTAATGCAGAGCTAGGTAATGCGAATTTAGCTGGTGCTAACTTGACAGGCGCTAATCTTGGTGGTGCCAACTTGACTAGTGTAAATCTTAGAGATGCAACACTAAATGGTGCAAACCTCAAAAATGCCATTCTTTTCGGTGCAAATTTGAGCGATACTAACTTAATTGGTGCAGAAATCAGTTATGCTGACCTTTGTCGTGCTGACCTAAGCGGTTCTAATCTCCAAGGTTCCACGCTTAAAGGTACAAATCTTAGTGATTCCATTTTATTCAGTACCAATCTGAGTGAAGCTATCTTGTTTGCAACAGATATCAGCTACGCTAAATTTAACGGCGCAAAGCTAAACGGTGCGAATTTAGTGCGAGCAACTATTTTTGGTGCAGACCTTAGTGGTGTAGATTTAACTAAAGTAATTCTCAAGGCTGCCGATTTAAGTGGAGCCAACCTAAAAAACTCTGACTTGAACAGTGCCGATCTTAGCGAAGCGATTTTAATTGGTACAGATATGAGTTATGCAAATTTGGATCGTGCAAATCTGGACCATAGTAACCTTAATAAGGCTATTTTAAGTGGCGCTTCCCTGAGCCATACAAACCTGAGGGGCGCTTCTCTGGCTGAAGCTAACTTGGAAAATATAACTTGGACTGAAGATTTGAAATGGGAGGATGTTTGTGATTTAGACAAGGCAGTAAACCTCCCGCAAGCCTTAAAAGAAAAACTGAGACCAGCTTAATTTTAAGTAAAATTACATGGTTTATGGTAAAACTTCATCAATTCCAGTTTACATTTATTAATATTATCCACGATTACCATTAAAGTTCATTGCGAAATAAATATCTTCGATAAAAGAAAATACTAAGTTCTGATATGCTCTAAAAACATCGTAGTAAGAAGGAGAATACTGTGGCAATGGAATCAAATGCCGTTACAGGCAAAAATCGTGCGAATGAAGAAGAGTTTAGCGAATATGTAGCTCATTTACAGTTTCATATGACTCTACAAGCTCGCAATCTGGTTCCAAGCCTCAAGCAAGAATCTCAAGACAGCCGAGGAGAATTACTTCATAAAACTCAGGCTGATTTCGAGAAACTGGTTTCTCGACAAGTAATCTAAAGTTATACAAAACTTAATTAAATTAAAATACAATGAAAACAGTTCTTTCTGAGAATATTTGCGTATTATTCTCTTTAGGACTGCTTTTTACTATTTAGTGATGAAAATCACTCTTTTGGCGCAACGGCTAAGAGCGCAAAGCCGTTAATATGATTTCAGCACTTTACTCGTACTCAAATTATATTTAAGGCTTAATGACAAAGATGAAAATGACATCATTACTTTCCCAAAATATTAACATCGTTATTCGACCAGTCCAATATCGGGATTTGGATAATACTGAACGTCTCTACCAAGAATCATTCGCAGCCCAAAACCCGTCAGAAGAACATTTTGCCACAGAGCAAATACAAAGGCTTCGTCATAATTTTGGATTACTGAAATTTTTAAGTTGGTTTCCTAACCCCTTACAACATCGTCTTTGTGCCTATGTAGCAGAACAAGGGCGTACTATGTTGGGGATTATCCAAGTATCGCCATTTAATAAAACACGCAGTACTTGGCGCGTAGACAGAATAATGCTGGAAAAATGTATCAACAAGCAAGCAATCGGTTCTCAACTTTTACGTTACTGCTTTGAGTCAATTTTAGAAGCTCGTACTTGGATTTTGGAAGCGAATGTGAATGATAAAGAAGCCCTAGCTCTTTATCGCCATAATGGGTTTCAGCGTTTGGCTGAAATGACATATTGGGAAATTGAACCGGAATTATTAGCGTCATTAGCCCAAGCTGAGCCAGATTTACCCAATCTCTTACCTGTAAGCAATGCAGATGCTCAGTTATTGTATCAGCTTGATACTGCATCAATGCCGCCTTTAGTACGGCAGGTATTCGATCGTCAGACTCATGACTTTAAAACCGGCTTATTTGGTGCTTTAGCTGACGCATTTAAACAGTGGGTAACAAAATCAGAAGTAGTCAGCGGTTACGTATTTGAACCTCAAAGAAAAGCAGCCATTGGTTATTTTCAATTGAGAATCGATCGTAAGGGACAAACACCACTCCAGGCCAACTTAAGCGTTCATCCTGCATATACTTGGTTGTATCCAGAGTTACTTTCTCAGATGGCTCGCATTACTCAAGATTTTCCCTCTTCTTCCCTAAAAGTGTCTTCAGCAGACTATCAGCCAGAAGGTGAAGAATATCTCGAGCAAATAGGAGCCAGTCGTCACGAACACACATTAATCATGTCTCGTTCGGTATGGCATAAGGTAAGGGAATCAAAATTCGTTTCCTTAGAAGGAATACAGCTACCAGAGATGTTACAAGGATTGCAACCCGCACGTAAACCAATACCCGGTGGAATGCTGTGGAAGCAAGAAAAAATAGAGCAAATGTTACATAGGGCGAAATTAAACAAATCGTCTCAAGATAACATTGCTCTACCCTACAAAAAGGTTAAGCTAAAAGGAAATAATCAACCCAAATCAAGCGATACTCAACAGGATTAGTAATGTGGTTCAGCAAGAGGGGAAAGAAGATCGAACAACTGCCCAGAACTTTCACACCCCAAGGAATACAAAAGAAATATGTTCCCACATATCCGCTTTAGGATTAGATGTAGGCCATAAACGAATCGGCATAGCAGGGTGCGATCGCACGGGTTTGATTGCCAGTGGAATAACAACATTACATCGCACATCTTTTGAGCGAGATGTGGAATACATCAAACAAATCATCCAAGAAAGAGACGTAGAAATTTTGGTAGTTGGGTTGCCCTACTCTATGGATGGTTCCTTAGGCTTTCAAGCGCGCCACGTGCAGAAATTTACTAGAAGACTCACAGGAATTCTGAAATTACCCGTAGAATATGTAGACGAGCGTTTAACTTCCTATCAAGCCGAACAAATGCTGATAGCACAAAACCGTTCACCTTCGCGCAATAAAGGGTTAATTGATCGAAAAGCAGCAGCATTAATTCTGCAACAATGGTTGGATATGAGACGACAAAAAAAATTGGATCACAAAAAAAACGCTTAAATTTGATAGCTTTTGACATGATATTCTTGAAAACAAGAGTCAGCATTTTTCTATCGTCAGTATTTCGTGGTGAAGAATTTTTTGCGCTCGCGATAGAGTAATCTATTTTTCAAGCTGATATTAATTTTTGTTCTTTTACTCGGCTATGTATCCATCTCAATTTCCTGAAGAAAACGAGCGCTCCAATCAAAGTTCCATCACTTTAACAGATGAAACTGGAAAGTCACTTGAATGTTATGTGGAGCATTCCCTTGAAGTAGACGAGCAAGAATACTTTTTATTACTTCCTGTGGACTCACCTGTAGAAATTTTTGCTTGGCAAACTGATGGTGACGGAGAAGAAGCCATTCTTGTAGAAGAAGATGCTATAATAGAAAAGATTTTTGGCACTGCTCAAGCTGTTTTATCAGAGCAAAACTTGTTGTTAAAAAATACAGCTTACGCTTTAACAGCTTCGGGTGAATTACCTCCAATAGAAGAGTCAGATATTTTTACTTTAGAAATTGAAGATGAAGAGGCAGATTTAGAACCAGAGCAATTACAGTTACTAGCAAGTTTCTATTGGGAAGAACAAGAATACGCAATTTATACGCCTTTAGATCCTTTGTTATTTTTTGCTCGTTTATCTGAAGAAGGAAAACCAGAATTATTATCACCAGAAGAATTTAGGGAATTTCAACCGTTACTAGAAGAGCACCTTTTTAACGAAGTTGATTAGGAATTAATTGAGTTTTTATCCTTAATTGAAATGTAGATAATGTAGAGACGTAGCAGTGCTACGTCTTTATATTTAGGGGTATGTTAGGACTTATAAATGTTTCTATATTATCAGGACTTACGCAATTGTCACAATACCCTGGTTGGTGCCGTACACTAACTGTCTTATTATTTCGTTTAACATCAAGCAAAGTGTCACGTGCCCCTACAAGGAAAATGTGCCGGTTGCGTAAGTCCTAATTATGTTTTAAATTCCCTAGCACCACTTCTCCTCCTCCCCTTAGTTGGCGCACCAAATTGTGGTGTTCTATTCGATATAAGAAATTTTTTTTGAATACTCAAGGCAAATTCTTCTGTCTGGAAGGCTGTAAAAAATAACAAGAATTACCCGATTGTAACAATATCCTATTGGTGGGTGACGCTACAGTTTGATTGATTGCTACATTAAAATTTATTCCAGGAGTACAGCACCCGACAAAAAAAATTTACCTGTTATCTAAATTTAATGAATAACACCCGTTTAACCAAAATCAGCAAATACCTCAGCAAACATTTACGTCACCAACCAGAAAAAATCGGCATTAAATTAGAGAAAGGAGGTTGGGTTGCTGTCGATGAATTATTAGAAGCTTGTAGAAAAAATAATTTTCCGATAACTCGCGCCGATTTAGAGGAAGTTGTTGCTAACAACGATAAAAAACGCTTTGCTTTTGATTCAACTGGTACGAACATTAGAGCAAATCAAGGCCATAGTGTAGAAATCGATTTGCAATTACTACCATCAGTACCTCCCGATGTACTTTATCACGGCACCGGACATAAAACAGTAGAAATAATTATGCAAAATGGACTTTGTAAAATGTCTCGTCACCACGTACATTTATCATTCCATATGGCTACAGCGAGAAAAGTTGGTGCCAGACATGGAAAACCCGTAGTATTTGAAATTAATGCAGCGAAGATGTATGAAGCGGGTTTCACCTTTTACTGTTCCGATAACGGCGTATGGTTAACGGATAATGTACCAGCGGAATATTTGAAAGTTATGAGTTAGGAGTTTGGAGTTAGGAGTTAGTAGTTAGTAGTTAAGAGTTAGTAGTGGGAGCATCTTGCTCCCTTGTTGTTCCCAATTTCCAATTCCCAATTACCCATTACCAATTACCACACATCCATTAAAGATTCAGCAATCCTCTTTGCAGCACCAGGTTTACCCATGCGTCGCACACCGTTTTTAGCGATGGCATGGAGTTTATCGGGGTTTGCAAAGAATGCTTTGACTTCAGAAGCTACATCCTCCGGTTGCTGGGCTAAAATTACCGAACAACCCAAAAGACGGCTTTGAGCTTCTGCAAAAGCTGGGGTAAACTGAGGACCATATCCGGGTATAATTATTGCTGGTTTACACAAGCCTACAAACTGTTCGGTGGCTGTACCTGCCATTGCGATCGCAAAGTCTCCTAAATGCAAGCAGTCGTTGTAGTTATTTTGACTTAAAATCATCCATGCATTTTTTTGTTTAAATGTCAATGCTTGGGGGTCGGGAATATGGACGGGAGATGATTCGTTGGCTACGAGATGCCAACCTTGAATTTTAAGGGTTTCAGTTAAAATATTGGAGTCCAAACCGGGGGCAATGCCTGCCAAAAATAGGATTTTACCGGAAGTATGTCCGACAAAATCTTCTTCGCTGAACATTGCGATTAATCCAGAAACTGCGATGGCGATTTTGTCCCAATTGGCGTAAGCTTCAGGAATACGGGAACCAGGTAAGAGAGTGATAGCTAAAAGACGTTCTATTTCTTGTTGTCGGTTATCAATGGTATAAAACTTTTGTAGTGGAAAACTGGGTTCTAACCCATCCATCATCGGATTACCCAAATCAAAAGCGGGGATTTTCCACTGTTTTAATATTTCAGTTGTCAAAGAGTCCCTGGGAAATACAGCTTTGCAGCGACTGCGAGTCATTAACCATCGTTCCCAAGGTAGATAATCTGAACCACTCCAGCCTTCCCAACGTGCGGCGGGGGTATCTCGTTTCAACCATCCAGCTTCATCTCGCAGATAGTATTCCGATTTTGCCGTACCGACGAAAGCATACTTTGAACCGCTCAACCAAGCAAACAATAACGGAACAATATCCCCAACAGCCAAAATCTTTGTGGAATAACCCGATTTCTTTTGAATTTTTACCCAGCGACGAATAGCTTTAAATTGGTTGATAGTTAATTGCAGCAAACCACTACGTACATCCCGCGCCAATTGCTTGCCATCCTGGTAAACAAAACCACCACTAGGCATGGAACGTACCGAACCAATTATGGGAATATCTAACTTTTGGAAAGCACGCCCTTCACCCACCAAAGGTAAAGCAAAGATTTCTGGTGCTAATGGTTGCTGTTGGAGTTCCTGCAAAATACGAACTGCAATTACATCTTCCCCATGACCGTTGCTAAGTGTCAATAACCGCAAGCGAGAAGTGGTAAATGGCTTTTTTTTTGTCAGGGGAATGGGTGAAACTTGATTCATGAGAAACAAAAAGTTTTTATTAGCTGTCTATAAGAGCAACAGGGATAACCAAAGTTATAAGTAAACCTTTATAAACTGAGAGTTAGTATTATCCCCATTGGCGAAACTGATTATCAAACTCATTATCAAAATACACACTAACTTTCAGTGATTCAGGCTAAATATTATGCGAGTTTCTTCTGCGGCAATTTTTACTTTAGCCACGTTAGCGGCTAGTAATCTCGATCAACAAGCAAGTGCTGCAACTGATTTTACACCCCCCGATAACGAACAAAAAGGGGAAAATGTTGTAGTTCCAGTAGTTGAGAATACATCCGCACCAACACAGGTTATTTCTCAACCGGAAACTTTAGTTATTCAAGAATTTTCCCAGAAATCAGGGAACAGTCAACAGTTAACAGTGAACAGTGAACAGTTACCGGTTAAGAGTAAACAGTTAACGGCTAAAAAGCAACAACAACAAACACAATTAGTTGTTAAAACTTCTCCCGTCTCCCCTACTCCCCCTCCTTCTTCTGGGATTCCGGCAAAAACCGAAAATGAATTGGTAGTTACTGCTACTGATGTGCGGATAGTGGGAGTAACACCGGAATTACAGGAAATGATCAAAAGTGTAATTAAAACGCAACAGGGGGGAGAAACTAGCCAAACTCAGCTAAAACAAGATGTGACGGCTATTTTAGAAACTGGTTTATTTACTGACGCTACTGTCAACAGTCGCAGTAACGAGCAAGGTTTAAGCGTCACATATCAGGTAAAACCTCTAATTGTACATTCACTGCAATTGTCTAATGCCAAAGCGCTTTCTTATCAAGTAGCTCAAACATTTTTTCAATCGCAAATTGGAAAGCCAATTAGTCCAGTTGCGATGAAAAAAGCAGTGGAAGATATTAATAAGTGGTATAACGAAAATAATTATAGTTTGGCACGGGTGGTTACAATTAAACCCAGTCGCCAAGGAGTATTAGATGTAAATGTCGCCGAAGGTTTAATAGAAAATATCAAATTCCGTTTTATTAATGATGATAATAAGACAGTCGATAAAAAAGGAAAACCAATAAAAGGAAGAACTCAAGCAGAATTTTTAGTCAAGCAAATAAAGCTTAAATCAGGTCAAATATTCCAAGAAAACCGTGTGAGACAAGATGTACAAAGGTTATATGCTACCGGATTATTTGAAAGAGTAAATTTAGAACTTGAAGGCGATGCGAATAAAGTTGATGTAGTTTACTACGTTAAAGAAGGTGGAGCGCGCTCTGTAAATGTTGGTGGTAATTATACAGCAGACCAAGGAATTATAGGTACTTTAAACTATAAAGATCGAAATATTGGTGGTATAAACGAAAACTTAAATGTTAATCTTCAGCTTTCTCGACGGGATTTAAACTTTGATGGTAAATTTACTAGTCCTTATCGAGCAAATAATCCCGATCGTTTAGGTTACAGTATAAATGCTTTTCGTCGTCGTCAACTTTCTAATACTTTCGATAGCGATATTAGGCTAGCAAACGGAGACAAAGTTCGGGAAGGAAAGATTGGCGGTAGCGTAAGCCTTCAACGTCCAATTGATGGATGGAACACCAGTCTCGGATTTAATTATACTCGCGTGAGTATCAGCGATAAAAAAGGTAAAATTACCGCCAACGATGTGGCTAATAATCCTTTGACAAAGAGTGGTACGGGTATTGATGACTTAGCGACTGTATCTTTAAGCGCTACTAAAGATCGTCGCGATAATCCTTTTATTCCTACTATAGGTTCTGTTCTGAAGTTATGTACCGAACATTCGCTTCCCTTAGGACAAGGGGAAATATCAATGAATCGCTTGCGGGCTGATTATACACAATATGTACCAGTAAAATTATTTAAATCTGCTAAAAGTCAAGTATTTGCCCTTAACCTGCAAGCTGGTACAGTAATTGGTGATTTACCACCCTATGAAACTTTTAATTTAGGCGGTTCCAATTCCGTTCGCGGTTACGATTCTGGTGATGTTGGTAACGGACGCTCTTACGTATTAGCTTCTGCAGAATATCGCTTTCCTATCCCCATTTTGGACTCATTAGGAGGCGTATTGTTTGCCGACTTCGCTACAGATTTAGGTTCTGGCGATACAGTAGTGGGGGATCCTGCCGGAGCACGTAGTAAACCAGGTGAAGGTTTTGGTTTTGGTGCTGGTGTACGCTTTAATTCTCCTCTAGGCTTAATTCGTGCTGATTACGGTCTCAACGATCAAGGTGAAAGCAAAGTACACTTTGGTATTGGCCATCGTTTTTGATAACTGAATTATTGTTTTATCACCGACAAAAAAGTTTAGTGCTATATATCATCTCAGAAATGGGTGGTATGTAGCATAATTGCTTTTAGCACTGATTTGAGTTAATTTGTTAATTTTATACTTGCTTATTGCTTGAAATAAAGTATATCTTATATAAGAATCCTAATTAATTTTTGTCAGCCCAGCCTGTCCTGAGGCCATGAAATCTCGGTAGAGTTTGTTGCTATTCCTTGTTCCCTACTTCAACGAATAATTTGGTTAATCAAACCGGATTCCTATATCAAGTCCGGCTAGTCACTCAATATATAACCCAAAGCGATGGCAATAAGTAATTGCCTATTACTCATTACCTATTACCCAGCCCCACAGTTTGGAGTAGTCTAACCGGACACAATTTGATTGAATACCCTCCCTACTCCTAAAAAAAGCAGACCAAAGTTCTCCAATACCGAAATAGAATTGAGAATAATCAAATATAGTAATATAAATTACTCATTTCTGGTTTTTGAGAGATTATCTTAGACAGATAAGCTCAAGCATGGTATAATTTTGCTCTAATTTATTTATTCTTAAGCTTATTAATTCAACAGTATTTGTTTAAGCAACTAACAAAAGTAATTAATAAAAATAGTTACAGGTAATTTTATCGGGCATCATAAAATTCATGCTAGATAACCTTCTATTGAGCGTTACTTATACTTGCTTTAAATCAAATATTAAAGATGAATATGCATTTATGGAAATAAATAATTAAATAAAAACTATTTTTTGTATTATTTGTTACTTTTTAAGGTATTTTCGTTTTCAGACGATCCAGGTAACAAGGTAGTCGTAGTTTAGAATTAGATTGCCCGCGCCCAAATCTTGAATCCCAGAGTTAAATCACTATGCTAACTGGTAAAACCTTACAGGGTGGTAAATATACTATCAACCAGGAAATTGGAAGGGGTGGCTTTGGCATTACCTACAAAGCAACTCATCATTTTCTTAATCAGGAAGTGGTGATTAAAACCCTCAACCATAAACTCCAAAAGCATGCAGATTTTGCTAAATTTGAAAGTCAATTTCAAGATGAAGCAAGAAGATTAGCTAGTTGCGTTCATCCGAATATTGTTCGAGTTAGCGACTTTTTTGTGGAAGCAGGTTTACCTTATATGGTAATGGAATACATTCCTGGTGAAACCTTGGGCGAAGCATTTGTGATGCCGGGAATACCTTTAAGAGAAGAAACAGCAATCCATTACATCCGTCAAATTGGTGCTGCCCTAGGGGTAGTACATCAAAAAGGCTTACTACATCGGGATATTAAGCCAGATAATATTATTCTTCGGCAAAATACCAACGAAGTTATTTTAATTGATTTTGGCATTGCACGAGAATTTAACACAGGGGTAAGACAAACTCATACAGGAATGGTGTCCGAAGGCTATTCTCCAATAGAACAGTACCTGACAAATGCACAGCGCTCGCCAGCTACCGATATCTATGGTTTGGCATCTACGCTGTATGCATTACTAACAGCACAAGTACCTATGCCAGTACTATTACGGGATAGGGAAAAAATGCCTTCTCCTCGGGAATTACAGCCACATTTGAGTGCGGCAGTGAATCAGGCGATAATGCGTGGTATGGCAGTAGAAGCGCGTTTTCGTCCGCAGACGGTACAAGAATGGTTGGATTTACTACCTGGAATGGGAAGGAAAACTATAATTCAACCAGTACCGACTCATGCAGTACCTACTATTGATTTATCAACCCAGGATTATGAACCGCCTTTACCTCCGGAAGCAGCGGCAATCAATACTGACGTACCACCTACATTACTAAATCCAGACATAGCAACTAGCAACTTTAAAAAACCTTGGTTCAAGAAAATACCTTCACCCAGAGTTATTATTGGAACGGGTGTAGCAATTTTTGGAGTTACATTAGGTTTTGGCCTGACTAAGATTGCTTCTACAACCGAACGACAACAACAAAGAATTACGCCAATTGCTGAACAACAAATAAATGAAGCATCCGCAGAAATACCGACAATAGAGTTTTCATCTTCACCTTCACCTCCAGCCTCACCTTCACCTTCACCTCAAGAAACTACAGCTGCAAAAGAAGTGAAAAAGCCTTCAAGTACCACAACTACTACAAGGCGAAGAAAAGTTAGAAGGAAAACTAGAACTAGAGCTAAATCTGCAACTTATACTCCTAAAAGACGTAGGCGAAGTAACACCGCTTCAAGCACTAATTCTAAGAAAAAATCCTCCACTCGCAAATCATCTTCACCTCCTAAAGTGACGACGACCAAAAAATCAACTACTTCAAATAAATCTACTCCAAATCAATCTACAAGGCGCACCTCAAAACGCAATTCAGTAAATAATACTTCTTCAAGTAAACCGCAAAGAAGACGTACCACAACAAGAAAACCCAAAGTTATTCCAAGTACACCTAAAAAAGTAGTTCCGTCACCATCTTTAGTAGAAAGACTTAGAAAAGTAAGAGATTCTCGTAAAAATGCTTCATCTTCTAAAAATAGCGTAAAACTAAAACCTGCGAAAAAACGCAGTCAACCTGTAATGGTACCAGCTACACCAACAAAACAACCAAGAAGTTCTAATCTTCCAGGAGTTGTGGTGCCAACTCAACAGATTAAAACTGATTCACAAGCTGCAAATTAATTATATTCGGCACCATCACCGAATTTAAGTTTTGAGACTCCCCATGCTTTCAAGGATGGGGAGTCTCAATTTATGCAAACAGTTGGCTCTAAAACTTCTAGATTTACATGAGAATTCCTGAGGGGAGATGTCAAAAACCGATAAAATATTTACATCACATTGAATAGCTTTTTATATAAAGAACACTTACGCAATTGTCACAAGATTCTGGTTGGTGCGTGACACAAAAACCTTATTGTTACCTTAGAAATCAAGGGAAGTCTCACGTGCCCTTAGAATTACAATGTGCCAGTTGCGGCCATTTGTAAAACAAAATAAATACAAGGGGCTTAGAGCACACAATGGAACAATTAAAAAGTTTGTTATCAATGAGTCTTGATGAACTAACTGAATACAGCACCGATGCCCGCAAAATTGAAAAATTGCGACGGAAGATTTGTTTAGCTGTACCAATGACGGAACAGCGAAAGGTAAAAGAACTATTATTAACCCAAATGCCATCAGGTGAAGTAAACAAAATTATTGAATCTCAGCGGCAAACAGTAGCTTTACCGTTTTGGGGAATTGGTGGCTTGGGTTTGTTGCTAGGAATTTCACTTCATCAACCCATCGGTTTGTTGGCTGCTATCGGTGGTACTTTTGCTGCCATCAAAATTCAGAAATTAGGTTGGGAGATGCAAGCCAAGCGTCTTTTACTGCAAACACTTGAAGATATCGAAGTTCGTGCTAATCAACCGAACTAAAATGTCGGTAGCACCATTGCAACAGCCATTGAAAACTCGTCTCCATGGCTCTACTTTCTTTAATCTACTCGGAAACAGTTGTCCCCATGAATAGTTATTTTCGACTTTCCACAGCTTTAGAAAAAGCTAACTTTTTTTCTATTTGCATTATTGCAGCTTGCCAAACATCATACCCATTTAAACTTAAGTGCAAGCCATCGGTAGTCAAATCTTGTCGTAAATTGCCTTGAAAATCGGTAAACCATTTGTGGATGTTTACGTAATTAACACCTTCCTCTTTAGCGATACGTGCTAATTGTCCATTAATATTACGAATGCGACTATTAGGAATTTTTGGCAGACGAGTTGGTAATATTGACTGAATAATAATATAACTACCCGGATGAGCACGCTTTAAACGACGAACCATTTGACGGTGATTGCTCAAAATAACCCTATCTGATGTACCTTTTTTTAAGTCATTAATTCCAGCCATAATATAAATAACTTCTGGCTTGGTAGAAGAAAACGCAGATAATCTTTTTGATATTCCCGTGGAAGTATCACCTGATATACCCTGATTTAACCATAACTTGCCACTGGGAAGTCCTTTTGTATGAAACCATAAACTTAAAGAATCTCCTACCATAATACTTAAGCGATTGTTACCTTGTCCTTCAGCCATTGCTTTGGCTTCCATTGCTAACAATCTTTTCCAATCTTGATATGTTAATTTAGACTTTCTTCGAGAAATTAATAGCGATTGCAACTTTTCACTAGCCAAGCGTGTATAAATATAACCAGCTTTTAAAGCGGCTAATCTTTCATGATAAAGTTGATTTCCGGATATTAATCTTTTTCTAACAGGTTGATTGGGAGGGTAAAAAGAAGATTGTGCTGGTGGTGAAAGCCTTTGAGATATAAAGTCTGATAAAGGCATTTCTACATCTGAGACTGTATTCTCTACAATATTTGCTTGCCAACCATCTTTTCGGTTTAATAAAAGCTGATAATGTTGCTGTTTAAGTACCGGTATTTCTGGTAAAGCTGATGTTGGTACTGCCAATCCAATTAACAAGCTTGTTGCAAATAGATACAAGTCTCTCATTTTTTTTGTCCTTTCCTCCCTGCTGAATCAAAGTACGGCCGTCTTCTTACTGAATTGGCTTGGGCTAAATTATTGTTTTTATTATTTTTAAATACATCTTATAGCTATGTAAAGCTACTTTTAGCTCCAGTAATTAAATTCTCGACAAAGAATTTGAGGTATATTCGGAGACTTGATGAAGTTTTTATAATTAGTAGTTAGTTGTTAAGTAGTTTGGTGTTGAAAATAGTAATTAGGACAAGTTAGTAGTGAGTAGCGAATAGCGCTAACCACTAACAGTTATCGTTAAAATCTATACTTACTACCGATAAGATAATTTTCGTTAATTTCAAATGACATCCAATGGCGTTGCAAAGTTTCCGCAACAAAACCCGTAGTATTAGAGCCTGCGAAGGGATCTAAGACAATATCGCCTTCATCTGTCAGAAATTTGATGAAAAACTCAGCGAAACCACGGGGAAAACGGGCTGGATGGGGTTTGATTCCGGCTTCTTTACAGCGTCGCATGTAAGCGCTGTTTGATTCTGTGTTGGCAATTTCTAATAAGTTTGGTGGAATTGCGCCTTTATTATCTTTTTGAAATTTATCGGAAATATCATGTCCGCTAGGACGTAATTTTGCTTTATAGCCTTTTTTCAGTAATTTTTTCATACTCTGGCTATAAGGTTTTAAAACTTTTCTGTTATCTGCTTTCGGATGAGGTGTTTTCGATAACCACCAAACTGAATTAACTGAATCTTTGACTCTTATACGTCTAATAGTTACCCATTCGGCTGGGGTGGGTAATCTAGAAGGATTGTAGTGATAAAATTCTTGAGCGAGATAAAAGCCGACTTCTTTGCACAGTCTGACTAAAAGCTCATATTGATAAATACTGCGAATCGGATTCCCAGGAAGATAAGCGCCGCCTAAATCTAATACAAAAGAACCATTTTCTGTAAGGACTCTTTTAAATTCATAGGCAAAAGGTAAGAACCATTCTATATATTTATCTGCGCTTTCGTTGCCGTATTCTTTCTTTCGAGTAAGTGCGAATGGAGGGGAAGTAATAATTAGATTTATGCTGTTTTCTGGGATTGTTTTTATTATATGTAGGCTGTCTCCTAAGTAGGCTGCGCCGTTTTTTATGGAGTAGTAGGGAGGAAGTTTTATTAGTTTTTGGATGCTTGTTTTTTGTTGTTTCAAGTGCGGAATTGATATTAACAAGTTATTTTAATTCTATGTAAGTATCTTGGCGTTGAAAATAGTAATCAGGACAAGGGAATAGTGAGTAGTGAGTAGTGAGTAGTGAGATTGATTAAGGCTTTGTAGCTAGTTTATATTCTTCAACACATTTGGGTTTATTTGTACCGACTTACTTACCAAATCGGAAACTCCGATGGCGATAGAAAGGTATTAGATTCTTAATACTATGAAACTTCATAAAAAAACCCCCCACCAAAAGATGAGGGATTTTTCAATTACCTAACAACTAATAAGTTTTGTTAACCAAACTTACCAGCCGTCGAGGCTATCAGAAATGCCCCATACGTCAGGATGTAACCCACCGCAAAGTGAGCCAAACCTACTACACGTGCTTGAACAATAGAAAGTGCAACGGGCTTATCTTTCCAGCGAACCAAGTTAGCTAGAGGAGTATGCTCGTGTGCCCAAACTAGAGTTTCAATCAACTCTTGCCAGTAACCTCTCCAAGAGATGAGGAACATGAAACCAGTTGCCCAAACTAAGTGTCCGAAGAGGAACATCCAAGCCCAAACTGACAGGTTATTCATTCCATAAGGGTTGTAACCGTTGATTAACTGCGCGGAGTTCGCCCAGAGATAATCTCGGAACCATCCCATCAAATACGTGGAGTTTTCATTGAACTGAGCTACGTTTCCTTGCCATATACCCAGATGCTTCCAGTGCCAGTAGAATGTTACCCATCCCACCGTATTTAATGACCAGAATAAAGCTAGATAGAAGGAGTCCCAAGCGGAGATATCACAAGTACCACCACGGCCTGGGCCGTCGCAAGGGAATGCGTAACCAAAGTCTTTCTTGTCAGGCATTAACTTGGAACCACGGGCATCCAAAGCACCTTTTACTAAAACTAGTACGGTGGTGTGGATAGCCAACGCGAAGGCGTGGTGTACCAAGAAGTCACCAGGGCCGATGGTTAAGAACAAGGAGTTGGTGCCAGAGTTAATCGCATCTACCCATCCAGGTAACCAAGCTGCACCTGCAGTTGAAGCAATACTGTCGGAATTGGATAATAATGTATCCAAACCGTAAAGCACTTTACCGTGAGCAGCTTGAATGAATTGAGCAAATACTGGCTCAATCAAAATTTGCTTTTCAGGTGTACCGAAAGCAACCACTACGTCATTGTGTACGTACAAGCTTAAAGTGTGGAAACCTAAGAAAAGGGATACCCAGCTTAAGTGGGAGATAATCGCTTCTTTATGCTTCAACACCCGGTCTAATACGTTGCCCTTGTTTTGTTCTGGGTCATAATCACGTACCCAGAAAATAGCCGCGTGGGCAAAGGCACCGGTCATTAAGAAGACGGCGATGTACTGGTGGTGAGTATATAACGCTGCCTGTGTGGTGTAGTCCCTGGCAATAAATGCATAGGGAGGCAGTGCGTACATGTGCTGAGCTACCAAGGAAGTAATAGTTCCTAATGCTGCCAATGCTAAGGACAGCTGGAAGTGCAGCGAGTTATTGATGGTGTCGTACAACCCATGGTGAGGTAGGTTGAATTGACCTTCGGTCTTGGAGCCAAAGAAAGTCTTAGCATTAAGCATTTCTTTGATGTTGTGACCAATTCCGAAGTTTGTCCGGTACATATGACCGGCAACAATAAAGAGTACTGCGATCGCTAAGTGGTGGTGAGCCATATCGGTCAACCACAGCGATTCAGTTTGGGGATGGAAGCCACCTAAGAAGGTGAGAATTGCTGTACCAGAACCTTCTGCTGTACCAAATACATGGTTTGCAGTGTCTGGGTTCGCTGCATAAACTCCCCAATTACCAGTGAAGAAGGGTTGTAAACCTTCTGGGTGCGGTAATGTGCTGAGGAAGTTATCCCAACCTACGTGTTGTCCCCGAGATTCGGGAATTGCCACGTGTACCAAGTGACCAGTCCAAGCTAAGGAGCTAACACCGAATAAAGCCGATAAGTGGTGATTTAAACGAGGTTCTGCGCTCTTAAACCAAGAAAGACTGGGACGGAACTTGGGTTGTAAATGCAACCAACCAGCAAACAATAATACGGCTGAAAACACCAGGAGGAAGACCGAACCCATGTATAAGTCGCCGTTTGTTCGCATCCCAATGGTGTACCACCAGTGGTATACACCAGAGTAAGCAATGTTAACCGGATAGTTAGCACCACCTTGAGTGAATGCGTCTATCGCTGGTTGACCAAAGTGTGGGTCCCAAATTGCATGAGCAATAGGACGGATATGAAGAGGATCTTTAATCCACTGTTCAAAGTTGCCTTGCCAAGCTACGTGGAATAGAAGGCTGGATGCCCACAAGAAAATGATTGCCAAATGACCGAAATGAGTAGCGAAAATCTTTTGGTAAAGATTCTCTTCGGTCATACCATCATGGCTTTCAAAATCATTTCCCATCGCGATCGCATACCAAATCCGACGCGTAGTCGGATCTTGTGCGAGATCTTGGCTAAATTTTGGAAATTTTGTTGCCATAGGTTTTATAAATCCTCTGACATGAGAGCCATTAATAATTTGAGTTGAGAGTTATAAGTTATGAGTTATGAGTTATGAGTTATGAATTGAGAAATATTTAATTTCGAGTTCCGAGTTCTAAGTTTTTACTTTTCATCTTTTCCCTCTAAACCACTAATCTTAATTTTTCACCCCTAACTCTTAACTCCTAACTCCGTGAGCAACTAACTCTTAAGTATCAAAATGAAAGAATTCTTGCATGGAAGAATGCCCAGGTGACCACAATACCACCTAATAAGTAGTGAGCCACTCCAACTGCACGACCTTGAGTAATGCTCAAAGCACGAGGTTGTATTGCTGGTGCAACTTTTAGCTTATTATGCGCCCAGACAATAGACTCAATCAATTCTTGCCAATAACCACGACCACTAAATAGGAACATTAAGCTAAATGCCCATATAAAGTGACCGGCTAAGAACATTAAACCGTAGGCGGAAAGCGCACTACCGTAAGAGTTGATTACCTGTGAAGCTTGTGCCCATAAGAAATCGCGCAACCAACCGTTGATTGTGATCGCACTTTGAGCAAAGTTACCAAAGGTTAGGTGCGACACGTTACCTGCTGCGTCTACACTTCCCCAAACATCTGACTGCATCTTCCAACTAAAGTGGAAAATTACAATCGATAGGGAGTTGTACATCCAGAATAATCCTAGGAATATGTGATCCCAACCTGATACTTGACAAGTACCACCACGTCCGGGACCGTCACAAGGGAAGGTGAAACCTAGGTTTGCTTTATCTGGAATTAACCGAGAACTGCGAGCAAACAGTACACCTTTCAACAGAATTAAAACAGTTACGTGGATTGTAAAGGCGTGGATGTGGTGAACCATAAAGTCAGCGGTACCCAAAGCAATGGGCATCATCGCAACTTTTCCGCCTACAGCTAAAACACCGCCACCGAAGGCATAGCTAACAGGTTCTAATGCAGTAGGTGCAGTTCCACCAGGTGCCAGCGTGTGCAAGTTTTGTACCCACTGGGCAAATACTGGCTGTAGCTGAATCGCCGTATCCGAGAACATATCTTGGGGACGACCCAAAGCACGCATGGTGTCGTTATGAATGTAAAGTCCAAAGCTGTGGAAGCCGAGGAATATACATACCCAGTTCAAGTGAGAGATAATCGCATCTCGGTGACGGATTACTCGATCCAAGAGGTTGTCTTGGTTCACTACTGGGTCATAATCACGCACCATAAAGATGGCTGCGTGAGCCGCACCACCAACAATTAGGAAACCGCCAATCCACATATGATGGGTGAAGATACACAACTGCGTTGCATAGTCAGTTGCCAAATATGGATAGGGAGGCATCGCGTACATATGGTGCGCGATAATAATCGTCAGAGAACCCAAGAAGGCAAGGTTGGTTGCCAATTGAGCATGCCAAGATGTGGTCATGTTTTCATAAAGTCCCTTGTGACCTTGACCAGTGAAGGGTCCTTTATGATTTTCCAAGATGGTCTTAATGCTATGACCGATACCCCAGTTGGTACGGTACATATGACCGGCAACAATGAACACTACCGCGATCGCCAAGTGGTGATGGGAAATATCTGTCATCCACAAACCGCCAGTCACGGGGTTTAAACCACCTTTGAAGGTCAAAATATCTGCATATTGACCCCAGTTCAATGTGAAGAAAGGTGCTAATCCGTTAGCAAAGCCTGGATAAAGCTCTGTCAACAAGTCTTTATTCAAAATGAACTCGTGAGGCAGCGGTACGTCTTTGAGGGGAACCCCCGCATCTAGCAACTTGTTAGTTGGTGCAGATACATGGATTAAGTGTCCGGTCCAGCCCAAAGAACCACAACCTAACAACACCGATAAGTGGTGGTTAAGCATCGACTCCACATTCTGGAACCATTCCAGTTTGGGAGCTTTCTTGTGGTAGTGGAACCAACCAGCAAACAGGAATAAACCTGCTAAGACTAATCCACCAATTGCGGTGCAGTAAAGCTGGAAGGAGTTAGTGATACCCCAACCGCGCCATATCTGGAATAAACCGCTTGTGATTTGAATTCCGTGGAATCCACCACCTACATCGCCGTTCAAAATATCTTGTCCAACGATTGGCCAAACGACCTGAGCGCTCGGTTTCACGCCTAACGGGTCAGTTAACCAAGCTTCGTAGTTGGAAAACTTCGCACCGTGAAATATCATCCCGCTCAGCCACAATGTCACTACTGCTAAGTGACCGAAGTGAGCTGCGAATATCTTGCGGGATATATCTTCTAAATCGCTTGTATGCGTATCAAAATCGTGGGCGAGTGCGTGCAGGTCCCAAATCCATGAAGTAGTTTTGGGCCCTTTTGCAAGGGTTCTATCAAAATGTCCTGGCTTGCCCCATCGCTCGAAGGAGGTTGGAACCGGGTCATTATCAACTATTACTCTTGCTTTCTTTTCCTCTCGCTCCGGAGGACTAATCGTCATTCGACCTCCTCTCAAAAAAAGGACTGATGATTTTCTCTACTACTAGTCTTTACTAAATAAATGTCACGCACGATCGCGTTTCCACTTACATGCTTTTTTCAGCCGCAAAGACTAAGCAGTGGATTTATTGCTTTCTCGTTGAATTATAAAGTCATATATCCCACATTGTGAGTGTCTTTTTAACAATAATTAAAACTTCTCTAATTTTGACCCGCTCAAACTTTCAAGCTTTAGGTACTGGTCAAAAAGTCAATAGTTTATATATTTTTTTTACAAATAGTAACAATTGCTATACGACCTATTTTGCATACCATAGAAAATCATAAATATTCATTGAAAATGATTGTTTTATCTTATAGTTACAATGTCTAAAGGAGCCCTCTAATATAAAGGCGGCGAGGAGAAGTCCCCCTTTTTTTAGGAGGATAATGGGGGATCTAAATAAAAATCAAATTGATAACTAAAAAGTGATGTTTTGATAGATAGATGAACATCAATTCAATAATCTATGTAAATTATTGTAAATAGATGTGTTTAAACTAAGTCATCTATGCATCATATTGCTTGAGAGTAAAGAAAAGTTTATTTCAATCGGCTGTGATTTAGAACAGATAAAAATAAGAAATTGATTATTACAGGACTTACGCAATTGTCACAATACTCTGGTTGGTGCCGTACACTAACTGTCTTATTATTTCGTTTAACATCATCAATGAGTGTACAAGCAACGGCACGGCAATAAAGCCCGAAGTTAATCTACACCGCTTTTTGCCTCAATAAAGGGGGAAGAGAATCTACACCACTTTTTGCCTCCCCTACAAGGAAAATGTGCCGGTTGCGTAAGTCCTATATTAGTAATTCGTAATTGTTTGATTACCGTTATTTATATTGTAGGTATCATAAGTATTTATGTAGAAGCGACACGATCTGTTGAGTAATATGCCAGGTAGAAACAAATGAACACATGGTTGACAAAGGCTGTAAGCAATAAGTTGATTCGGAAGAGGTATGCGTTGTTTAAGACTCTACTAATATGTCTGCTGGTATTAAATTTAACTGCCTGTGGTGGTAAAGCAGTTAGTCAAGATGTATCCATAGATGTAGCAGAAAAACCAATAGCGCAAAAAAATGCTCAACTTTCTAAACAAATCTCCGAAGTTGCTCCTCCAGAAGTGATTCAAGAATTGCGCGAAACTTTAGAAGAGTATCAACCGCAGGTAAAAATACTCAATCCTCAACCAGATAAAGTATTACAAGAAGATAAATTAGAAGTTAGCTTACAAGTTCAAGATTTACCGATATTTAAAAATTCACAGTACGGACTAGGTTCTCATTTACAGGTAATTTTAGATAATCAACCGGCATTAGAAGTTTACGACTTAAATCAACCCTTAGAGTTATCGGATTTATCTGCTGGTACCCATACTTTTCGTGTCTTTGCTTCTCGCCCTTGGCATGAAAGCTATAAAAATGAAGGTGCCTACGCTCAAACAACATTTCATGTATTTACTAAGAGCACGGATAACAATCCAGATATAAAAGCGCCAATATTAACTTACAGCCAGCCAGAAGGTAGTTACGGTGCAGAACCGATTCTACTTGATTTTTACTTAACCAACGCTCCCTTACATATTCTTGCAAAAGATAATCCCGATAACCCGATCTCAGATTGGCGAATTCGCTGCACAGTAAATGGCGAAAGCTTTATTATGGATCGCTGGCAATCATTATACCTCACAGGTTTTAATTCTGGTAAAAACTGGGTAAAACTGGAATTTCTTGATAATCAAGGGAATCCGGTAAAAAATGTCTTTAACAGTACTCTTAGAACTATTACTTATGAACCCAACGGTAAAGACACTCTTGCGAAAATCGTACGAGGAGAACTTTCCTCTGTTGATGTAAGAGGAATTGTAGATCAAAATTATGCAGTTGAAATACCAACTCAAGTAACTCCCGAAACTCAGTTAGAAGAAAAATCAGAAAAATCAGAACAGGGTGGATTTTTTAATAGATTCAAGCGTGGAGAAGAAGAGAAAATACCTACCATAGAAGTAACTCCAGAAGTAATAGAAACTCCACAACCTGAAAGTAACTTAAAAGAAACAATTCCGGAAGTTATTGAAACTCCACAACTCGAAAGTAACTTAGAAGAGACAATTCCGGAAGTAATTGATACTCCACAACCTGAAAATACTTTAGAACCCACACCACAAACAACACCACAAACAGAAATAATACCAATTCCACAACCAGAGAAATCTAAAGTCGATGGATTTTTTAATCGATTCAAGCGTGGAAAAGAAAACAAAACGCAAACTCCAGAAGTAATCGAAACTCCACAACCCGAAAATACTTTAGAAACAACTCCGGAAGTAATTGAGACTCCCACACCGGAAGCTGAAATCAAAGAAATAACAACAGAAAATCCCATAGAAGAAGACTTAAATTCTGATGTAGAATCCCAAGTAGAACATGAAGAAAAGAAACCCGAAATACCTGCTCAGACAGAAGTTGTTCCATAAATGGACATAGCATGCCGTCAAGCGATCGCAATTTCTTAAACTAATATAAAAAAGGAAATCACGATCCAAATAAAAATGATTGAAACCCGCCGTGAGTGCGGGTTCAAAGTTTTCTAACTTCCATTTAGCAATGTCCAATTACCAATGCCCAATTCAACGCATTCGCGCACCAGAATTACCGCAAAATTACTCCTGGTTAAACACCGATAAACCTTTCTCCTTAAAACAACTCAGAGGAAAAGTGGTAATTCTTCATTTTTGGACTTACTGCTGTATCAATTGTCTACACGTTTTACCAGATTTAAAGTACCTGGAAAGAAAATATAACTATAGCGCTATAGTTTTAGGAATACATTCGGCGAAATTTGACAATGAAAAGGAAATAGAGAACATTCGTCAAGCGATTTTACGCTACAATATCGAACACCCGGTTTTAATTGACAAAGATTTTCGGGTTTGGCAAGAATATACTGTACGTGCTTATCCAACTTTTGCGATCGTCGATCCACAAGGTTATTTGGTAACCTCGTTAACGGGTGAAGGTAAGCGTCAAATTTTAGATGAGTTGATTGTAAAGTTAATTAAACAGCATCAAGAAAAAGGTACGATTGTTTTTCAAGAATTTGAATTAATTTTAGAAAAGCAGAAAGAAACTTTAATTACACCTTTAGCTTTTCCAGGTAAAATTTTAGCTACTGACTCTAAATTATTCATCGCCGATACTGGACATCATCGTATTGTTGTAAGTAATTTAAATGGGGAAGTTTTACATACAATTGGTAGCGGTAAACCTGGTTTAAAAGATGGCAGCTTCTCAGAAGCAGAGTTTTTCGCACCCCAAGGAATGGCATTTGATGAAGTAAATCATATTTTGTATGTAGCGGATACAGAAAATCATGCCATACGTAAAGTTGATTTTAAGCTTCAATTAGTAGAAATTATTGCTGGCAAGGGTGAACAAAGTCTTAATATTCCCACTCTCGGTGATGCTGGTTTAGAAACTGCTTTAAATTCTCCTTGGGATTTAGTAAACCATGGGAATAAACTATTTATTGCAATGGCTGGTTGCCATCAAATCTGGGAGTTAGATTTAGAAGATAATTGTATCCAAATTTACGCTGGCAGAGGTGCAGAATCTTGTGTAGATGGTGAGCTTTCTGAATCTGCTTTTGCTCAACCCAGCGGCATTACAACTAATGGTAATGAATTATATATAGCCGATAGTGAAGTTAGTTCAATTCGCGCTATTAATTTGAAAACACGACAAGTAAGAACAATCTGTGGTAGTGGGGATTTAAATGCTTTTGGCGATATTGACGGAAACGGTTTTGATGTGAGATTACAGCATTGTTTGGGAATAGAGTACGCCAATAATTATTTGTGGATTGCCGATACATACAACCACAAAATTAAATTAGTTAATCCCATTAGTGGTGATTGTCAAAGTCTATTGGGAGATGGTAGAAAAGGTTTGCAAGATGGTAAAGGTGAAAATAGTCTTTTTTACGAACCTTCAGGAATAAGTATTTTTGATGATTATCTATATATCGCGGATACAAATAATCACGCAATTCGTAGAGTTAATTTAAATACTTTAATTGTAGAGACTATGAATTTTTTTGGTTTGCGATCGCCGGGATGATTTATTTTGAAACGCAAAGGAACGCAGAGGTAAACGCGGAGTAACGCAAAGTGTTTAAATGTATTTTGAGTAATTCCGTAGCTAGAATATAAATCGGAAAAGATTCTTATATTACTTATCAGATTTCTAGTTAATTTGTTGTTAGAAAATTAGCAGTTTATCTGAAAAACTAGGTTTAAATTGTAAAATAACAGTTTTAAAATCGAAGTTATTTTTAAGCAATATTAATATGAACGATAATATTATACTTTTAGAAAGTGATGATGTTGTTCTTTTAGGAGAAGAAACTTTTAAGGTTAATCGGATTAAACAGCTACTTGAAAAAAATATTCAGGATAAATTAAAAAGACGTATTTACGAATACAATAGCTTTCATCCAGGCGTTTCAATGTTAGAGTTTTTCGGCGATATATCTCTCGGTAATATAAAAATAGATTTGGCTGAAATCAAACACGAGTATATTACAGGTTGTCAAGTTTTAAGAATTACGGGAGTTGGTTGGCAGAAAGGAAAGCTAATAATACAAATACGGATATCGCCTGTAAATAACTATGAAAATCAAATAGATTTAGGATTTATTCCTGAAGAGCCTATAGAATATGAAGCTTTGTTAGATGAGATTTGTCAAATAAATTCTGAAAATCGGGGAAACGAACCTAAACAGATACCAGAAGCATTCTGAGCGTTATAAAATCTATGAGGCGGAATTTTTTGGCTAAAAGCCTTGCTATGTAATAATTTTAAAGTGTTTAATTTAGAGTTTGCATCTCTATTGCATCTTCACTGATATTCTTCTGGTGGAAGGAGAGTCGTTTTTAGGGTGCGCAATCCTGGTAAAATTCACCAGGTAACTTATTTGAAAATAACCATAAATGCTAAAACTGACCAAATCCAAGAGTAACCAGGGGTGCTGATGTTATCGATGTGGGCCAAATCAAACTGAACCAAAAGCTTACAGATAATGCTTTTACAGCCATACAAGTAAATTGCTTTTTTCCACGGTAAATGAAAATGGATTTGCTCAAATCAATCGAATCTCCCCAACTTGACAAGTGCTCGCGACAAACACTTTTCAACTACTTTGTGAACTCATGGGAACTCGAAGAAATTCTCATGAAAAGTATAGTGGGGGAAGAGACATTCTATATAAACCCCGATGGCTTAAGAAATCGTCTGATTTTCTACTTAGGGCACTCGCCTGTCTTCTACATAAATAAATTGATTCGCGTTGGGTTATTAAATCAGCCCATTAACCCTGAATACGAAATCCTGTTCGAGATAGGGGTAGATCCTACAACCCCTGACGAACTTGATGAAGCGATGAAAGATGTAGAGTGGCCTACAGTGGAAGATGTTTGGCAGTATAGAGATAAAGCCAAAGAAGAAATTACAAAAGTTATCCAAAATACACCACTCAATCTCCCCATCGATCAAAATCATCCCCTCTGGGCACTGATGATGGGTATGGAACACAATCGGATTCATTTTGAAACTTCTTCAATGCTTATCCGACAACTTCCTGTTGATATGCTTAAACGTCCCTTTGGGTGGCAATATGCATCTTCAAATGGTAAGGTAGCCGCCAATGAAATGATTCCGGTTGCAGGTGGGGTAACGAAACTAGGGAAAGCTGAAAATGCTTCTACTTATGGCTGGGATAGCGAATACGGTACTCGGAAATTGGAAGTGAAATCGTTTTTAGCGAGTAAGTATCTGATTGCCAACGGGGACTTTCTCAAGTTTGTGGAAGATAATGGCTACGAAAATCAGGACTTTTGGGATGAAGAATCCTGGGATTGGAAGACAAAATACAACATTAAACACCCCAAATTCTGGATACCCGATAATGGTAGCTACAAATATCGAGCCATGTTTGATGAGATTGATTTACCCCTTGACTGGCCTGTAGAAGTGAATCACTATGAAGCAATGGCTTACTGTCGCTCAAAGGGCAAGGGAATTCGCTTAATGAGTGAAGGAGAGTGGAATATTGCTAGTACTAACTGCGAGCAAGATAAAGATTACAATCTCAATTTAAAGTATGGTTCCCCTAATCCAGTTGGTAGCTTAGAAACAGCCGAAAGTCAAGAAGGACTCCATGATATTCGAGGTAATGTTTGGCAGTGGTTGAGTGATGATTTCACTCCTTTATCAGGATTCAAGCCCCATCCTCTATATGAAGATGTAGCGGCTCCTTTTTTTGATAATCACCACAAAATGATGCTGGGAGGCTCTTGGGCAAGCAAAGGTTCAATGGCTGCCAAATCTTATCGCAATTGGTTTCGTCCCCACTTTTATCAGCACGCAGGTTTTAGAGTCGCTCAAGATACCTGATAATACTAAATTTGCGATCGTATTTTTTATTCCTAGGATAAATCCTATTAATTAACATGCAAAAATTGAGTTTGTGCGATCTAAAACCGACCTTAATAAACTTTCGCGAGCAAGTTTTATCTGGTCTTTCTTTACCACGAAAAGAGTTCCCTCCGCAGTTTTTCTTTCACGACAAACTAGGATCGGATATCTTTAATCAGATTTGTAAATTAGAGGAATACTATATAACTCGCACTGAAATTGATATATTGCAAAAAAATAGCAAAGAAATTGCAGCAATTATCGATGAAAAATGTTTATTGATTGAGTATGGCAGTGGCAGTATTGATAAAGTTCATCCTCTGATTGATGTCCTTGATAGTCCTAGTGCTTATGTACCCATTGATATCGCCAAAGAGCATTTATTTGACTATGCAGAGTTGACTAGTTCCAAGTATCCCGAATTAAATGTAATTGCTCTTGCCGCTGATTACACCCAAGGATTAAAGTTACCCGATGACAAATTACCCGATGAAAAAGATGTCAAAAATAAAGTCATTTTATTTGCTGGTAGTACAATTGGGAATTTAGATCGTTCTCAAGCGATCGCCTTATTAAAAAAATCAGCAAACTTATTAAATGGTCAAGGAAGTATGTTGATTGGAGTTGATTTGAAAAAAGATCCGACTATACTTCATGCTGCTTATAATGATTCTAAAGGTTTGACTGAAAAGTTTAATCTAAACATTCTAAATAACATTAATAGAGAACTCAATGCTGATTTTAATTTAGACTATTTTTACCACTATGCTCCTTACAATCCAACTATAGGTAGAATTGAACTTCATTTAATTAGCAAGAAATCTCAGGTTGTGACAGTTTTAGGGGAAAAATTCACTTTCAGAGAAGGAGAAAGTATTCACAGTGAAAACTCTCATAAATACAGTACAGAAGATTTGAGAGAGCTAGCTGAATCAGCAGGATTTAAGTTAAGAAAAACTTGGATAGATGAAAATAATCTCTTTAGCGTTAATTATTTAGAAATAGAGAATTAATGCCCGAAAGGCAATACAAAATTAATTGAGTAGAGGGTGTATTTTGAATAATCAATTAGACAATGTATTTAACTCAACGATGGTGTCTTCTGCACTTTCTGCTGCTTATGAATTGGGTATTATTGAGCAGCTACACCAAAAAAATACAATAGCTATAGATACATTTTGCCAAGAAAATAATTTACATCAGCCTTCTGTTAAAGCGATTGTTTTAGCTCTGTGTAGTTTTGATATTTGTCAACTAAATGATAACAATAACATTGTGCAGCAGGGATTGTTATTTAGAGATGCATATCGCTACAAAGGTTATTTTCTTTGGTTAATACGAGGCTACGGATATTTATTACAAAATCTGGCATCGATCGCAAAAAACGAGAACCGCTACAATGATTTTATCAAGCGCGATGGTAAATATATTGCTTTAGCGGGACGTGATTATGGACAACTGTTTGTAGATAGCTACTTTGAGGAATTACTGGAAGAATTCCCCTATAAATTTGTTGCTGATTTGGGCTGTGGAAGTGCAGCTAAACTAATTAATATAGTGAAAAAATCTCCGGAAGTTCGGGGAATAGGTGTAGATATAAACACTGGTGCAGTTAAAACTGCTCAAACAGCCGTAGATAATGCAGAGTTACAAGCAAGAATTAAAATTGTAGAAGGAGATATTAGCAAATTAGAAAATCAACCAGAATTTAACGAAGTTGATGTTGTATTTTCATTCTTCAATGGCCACGATATTTGGCCACGCAATAACTGTTTCAAATACTTGCAAAATCTCCACATTGCCTTTCCCAACATTAAACGGTTTCTTCTGTGCGATACTTATCGCTCCGATGGGATTCCGTCAGATAATATTCCCATTTTTACTTTAGGTTTCGAGTTTACTCATGGAATTATGGATCAGTATATCCCATCTCTAACAGAGTGGTTGGAATTGTTTGTAGATTCAGGTTGGCAATGTGTCGAACATCGAGAAATTGGTATACCTTTTAGTGCAATTTTTGACTTACGACCAAATCTATCCTGAAATAAGCTGTAAATATCGATTTTTTTCTGCTTACAGAATACAAAATAACGGATGAATTGTGGGGAATAATATCACTTATTTATGGAATATTTGATTAATAATCATATCAAAGACTTAAAGCCTAGAGTAGCTGATGCTGCCAGAAATAATCATGTCATCTATCTCGATCGTAATGAACTACCATTACCCCCATCTCCTCACGTTATTCAAGCGATTGCGGATACAGCTGCGACTGTAAACAGATATCCAGATACTTTGGGTGAACCTTTGCGAAAAGTATTAGCTGAATATGCTGGTGTCAGCGAGAAAGAGATTATTATTGGTAACGGCTCAGATGATCTAATTGAACTAGTAGCTAAAGTCTTTATTGCGCCTCAAAAAGAAGTTTTGATTCCCAATCCCACTTTCTTAGTTTACTCGTTGGTAACACAGATTATGGGCGGGAATCCTATTGTTATCAAAAGAACCGATAACTTTGACTTAAATATCCAAGAAATAATTGATAAAGTTACCCTTGCAACTAAAGTTATTTTCATCGCCAATCCTAACAATCCTACAGGTAATTTAGTCGATCGCGATGACATTCTTAAAATTGTTAATAGTGTTGATTGTCTAGTAGTAGTCGATGAATGTTACTATGAAATGTCTCAAGAAACAGTAGCAGATTTAGTCAATCAATATGATAATCTCTTAGTTTTGCGTAGTTTCTCAAAAAGCTTTGGACTAGCAGGTTTAAGATTAGGTTACGGCATGGCTAATGAAAAACTGATTGACTACCTTTATCGTGCTACTCAAATCTTTCCTGTTAATAGATTAGCATTGGCTGCTGGTATAGCAGCCTTAGAGGATTTAGATTATGTTTACGCGAATGTAAAGCGAATTTGTATAGAGAGAGAAAATTTGAGACAAAATTTAGTAAAAATGGGGTTCACAGTTTATCCCTCAGTAACAAACTTTCTCTTTGTTAATACAAAACCTCTAGGAATACTTTCCTCTAAACTAGTTCAAGCTCTTCGGAATCAGAATATATGGGTAAAAGATTTTGGTTATAAGCTTGGTTTAGATGGTTATTATTTTAGAATTGCTATTGGTACACCCGATGAAAATCAGAAATTACAAGTTGCTTTAGCAGAAGCAATTTCTGGAAATAACTAACAGCTAGTTTAAATAAAAAACCCCACTCCCTTCCCTCTGCCCTCGGGAGGGGAGAGGCTTTTATATCAAGTTCGGATGAAAATTATAAAAAGGCTCGTAGTTGCGCTTTAGCGCCCCTCTCGTTGTGTTGAGCGCTAAAGCGCAACTACAAACATATTTTTATTTACAAGTAATTAAGTGAACCTGATATTATTAGTCAGAAAAATCACACTTGTGTATTCTATTCAAGAGAAAATAGCTATATCATTCTGCCTAAGCTGAGTAATGAGTAATTGGCAGTTATCCCGCTTATGGATTACTTAGCCGGAATTTCTCCCTCACTCCCTCCCTCAATAATTTAGGCGATGGTAAAGGTGCTTCGGGAGTATTAACTTATGCAATAAAAATACTATCCTGATTATCGCTGAAAGTATTTGCAAACTGCGAAGAAACAACAGCTAACAAATCATCTCCCTGGAAAATTTTTGCACCATCAACACTATCAGTAAAGGAAAGGTTATCTGTACTTTCAACCTGAAAAGTTATTGCGCCTAATTGAAAATTATTCACGGTGTCAAAACCTTCGCCAGTTTCAAGAATAACAGTAGCTTTACCAGCACCTAACCAAACTATATCTTCACCAGTACCAGAGTTGATTAAATCGCCACCACCATTAGCAAAAATGGTATCATTTCCAACACCCGCCAAAATTGTATCGGCTTGGGAACCACCATAAATTAAATCATCACCTTCATTACCAATTAGGTTATCTTCACCACCATTACCAAAGATAGTGTCATTCCCTGCAAAACCGATGATAAACTGGGAAGCATCTGTACCAAATAAGTTTTCTCCACTGGGAGTTCCATTGATGACTTCTTTCTCGGTAATTGTAGTAACTATACCAACTGAAGCTGGATCGATGGAATAATTTTCGTCATCGAGAAGAGTTAATGTAAAAGTTTCGTCTCCTTCAATCTTATTATCTTCACCAGTTAAAAAACTTAAAGTAGCTTCGGTTGCTCCGGCCGAAATTGTATATTCTAGAAACAAATTACCATTTTCGACGAAAAAATTCGACTCATCAATATTATTGAAAAGCTCTGAAGGAAAACCTCCATCTCCTAAGTCGCCATCAGGATCTTCCAACTGTAATTTTACAGTTAATCCATCATTTGGTGCTGGTTCGTTAAGTTGTAAAGTATAGATTTGTGGTTCTTCTTCACCTTCGGAAATAATATTCCTATCAACGCTGAAAGTGACAATCGGTAAATCTGTAACAATAAAACTAGCGCTATTATTATCAGGATCGATTATATAACCATCTCCTGGTAAAAGGTCGAAACCACTGATTTCTTCTCCTTCTGGTATATTATCCTGTATGGCAGTTATGGTAATAGTGGCAACATTTTGTCCTTCTTCAATCAAAATACCTGAAGGTACATTATTTTCGTCGAATTGAGCAGTACCATTAACAATGGATACATTAAGATCACCTCCTCCATTAGTTTGAACAGGATCGAAATTAACAAGCAAACCACCAACAGGAGCGGGTTCATTTAAATTAATAATAAACGTTCCCGAATCTTCGTTTGCTTCAGATAAAGGTAAAGTTTTATCAACCGATACACTAACAATAGGAAATGGTTGAAAATCTACTGATTGACTGGATGGTTCAAACAAGTGAGTAACATCTTTTCCATCAACATCAATAGCTTCAAGTACAGTAATTCCTAAGTCAGATTTTCCATCATTTTTTAAACCTGTTAAAGCTGTTAATTCCGTTTCTACTATCACTTTAATAGTATCTGGCATTGCTCCAGGACGACCATCACGCTCAAATACTATGGAAACAATACCATCTTCCTGGGAAATTACATTACCGACAAAATCGGGAAATGCTGTTTCATCTGCTTCTGTTCTAACTGATTGTCCATCAACTTCGGTAGTATCTACATCTAGTTGAATATCAATAGATTGTAAATTTGCATTCAAACCAGTAGTGTCTAACTCAAAGCTTACGGTAATTTTATCATCTACATTTAATTGTTTATCTTCGATAGAATCTTGGTCGATTTGAGAACCTGCTGGGAGAAAAGATAGAGATGCCATATTTTTAATTTTAACTCACTCTTACTTGAAAAGTTTAGAGTTATATTGTGAACTATTTGAAAATCCGTATATTAAATTACCATACTAGTAATTAAAAAACAACAATCTTAAGTAGTCAAAACAAAAACTTTATTTTGTGAAATTACTTCTAGGACATTTTGAACTATATAAATATTATCTGGTGTTAATTTTTTGAAAAAAGATTGACTTTCTTCATTTTGATTCAATAAAATAACTTTTTTATTACTTTTCAAGGCTAAAGTAATTTCCGAGGCAGTACCCGCACCCATTCCACAAGCAATTATGACATCAGAAGAAAGCAGATTAATATTATTTCGTGCATTTCCCATATCAGTAAAAATGGCAATATCTACAGCTTCAGAAACCTCTCGTTTATCCTTTCCCGGTAAAATACCAATAGTTAAACCATTGACAGATTTAGCACCTATAGAAGCAGCATTCATCACTCCAGCTTTTCTACCGCCAGTCAATAAAATCCAACCTTCTTCAGCAATCATTTGCCCTAATTGATAGGCGTTTTCTAAATCATCTGTAGTTGCTTTTTCTCCAACTCCCATCACGCCAATGATGACTTTTCTCATGAGAATATTTTTATCTTAAATCATGATAATTTTTCAATATTTAGAATACCCTATAAGGATATCGCTACAATTACAAAGCCCACAACGGTGG
This sequence comes from Rivularia sp. (in: cyanobacteria), assembly GCA_050042755.1. Taxonomy (GTDB): domain Bacteria; phylum Cyanobacteriota; class Cyanobacteriia; order Cyanobacteriales; family Nostocaceae; genus Rivularia. The sequence continues at coordinate 7,415 of JBHJJJ010000292.1, read as the reverse complement.
GCTTATTTTTATAAGTTTGAGTTTTTTATTCTAATTACTATCAACAACCAGAAGATTACCTTAGGACTTACGCAACCGGCACATTTTCCTCGTAGGGTGCTGTGACACTATGCTTGATTGTAAACAAAAAATTAAGACAGTGAGTGTACGGCACCAACCAGGGTTTTGTGACAATTGCGTAAGTACTGTACCTATAAAAAACCTTAAAGTAGGTAAAAAAAGTAATAATTTCTCATAGAAAATCTAAAATCTAAAATCCAAAATCCAAAATTGTTTCACCATTCTTCAGCCCAATAAACAATTTCTGAAGCCATCTTATCAATTGCGACTCCATAACTATCTCCATGATTCCAAGGAAAGTCAGAAGTACCGCGATCGTTTGCATTTAATACTAATATTTCATAGGTTGATGGAAAAGTTCCTGCTTGTAAATCGCTGGTATATAAAAAAGTGGTAGGTACGCCATTTTCCTGATTTGCATGGTCATTTGTATCACCACCTCTATATTTATATTTAGCTATATCTCTATATTCAGATAGTGCTTTTTTTATCTCTTGTTCTGGTAATTTCATATGCAACTGAAAGATTCTGCCGTATTCTGAAGAACCCGGATAATAAATAACCCGCACATCTGTACTTCCAAGAGGAATAGTGGCGGGGAAATGCTTAATTTGTGTTTCATTAGACCAAATATTATGACGAATACTTTGATAACTTGAGGTATCTACTACTGCCTCTGTTTCATTTTTTTGATTAAAAGCTTGCGTGAAAAAGAAACCTCCCCCCACAACACCTACACTTCCCAAAGATAGTAAAGCTATTGTGGCAAGTCTCACTAAATATGCTTTCTTCATCGAATCGAAGACATTAATTAAATAGATATATATCCAACTAGTAATACAATTAGTAGATTTTCGTATCTAGCCTTAGATATATTTACTCAATTTTCATCCAAAATCAGTAAAAATCCGGTTGCGAGCGTTTGCAATTTCTTGCCAACCCCAACCGCTCTCAGGCTAAAGCCTGGAGCTACAATTACAAAGCCCTTAAAGGGAAAAATCAGGTTTTTTATAGCCCTTTAAGGGCTTTGTACCTATAGCCGCACCCTTATAGGGTGACGGCGGATTTGAAAGCACACCCTAACCTCTAACTCCTAAATAAAAATAATTCAAAAACACCCAGCAATCATTCCGGCAAGAAGAATAAAACCAATCCAGACATTTTGTCGGAACATTTCACCGTAAGCTGAGTTTGGTAGATCTGATTGTTTCAGTCTCAGACATTGCCATACCCAAAGTACAAATGCAATTACCAGACTTATCCAAAATGCAATATGAAGATGTGTAACTATTCCTAACCAAAATAGTAAACCAATGGTTCCAATGAAAAAAATGGCGATCGCTTCTTGTACATATTTACCAAAAAATAAGGCGCTGGAATTGACACAGATGCGCTTGTCGTCTTCTCTATCGCTCATGGCATAAACTGTATCGAATCCTAAAGTCCACAATACAGTAGCACCCCAGAGCAGCCAAGTTGCTTGTGAAAGGTTTTGTGTAACCGCACTCCAACTAATTAATACGGCAAAACCCCAAGCAATAGAAAGTACTAACTGAGGTACGGGAAATACTCGCTTAGCACCTGGATAAAGTAGAATTACTGGCACTGCCCCAACGCACAACCAGAAGGAGAGCGGGTTAAGATAAAAAGCAAGAATCGCAGCACAAGTCATCGCCACTATCGCTACAACTATTCCCACTTTTACAGACAGTGCGCGAGAAGCAAGAGGACGACTTTTTGTTCTTTCCACTTCTGGATCGATATCTTTATCCCATAAATCGTTGACAACGCAACCAGCAGCACTTGTGGCAAAGGCACCTAAAATAATCACTCCTACTAATGGTAAAGGTGGTTTTCCTCCTGCTGCTAAGACTACCGCCCATAAACCGGGAATCATTAAGATTAATCTTCCTTCTGGTTTATTCCACCGTAGAAGTCGGATGATTTTACTAAAGTTAGATTCAATGTTTTGTTCTGGTTGAGTAACCATAATAGTCAAAAATTATCAATATGATGAAGCTTCACACTTCTTAACGATTCTAGAATAACTTTATTTGATATCTCTAAAAACAATAAAAACGAAATAAAAACTAAACTATTTCTGAATGCCTCACGGTAATGCTGTAGAAAGAGACGGCATGATTGGTTTGTTGAATCTTGGTAAAGTCACAATTTTTGAAATTTATTCAGATTATTTTGTACTGTGTGACTAAATCCAATTATTATACCGATTGTTTCTAGACTTGTTCCCTTTTACTACATTTTATAAGAAAATAAAATGGCTAATGCAGTGGTGAAAACAACAGAAGATATTTCCATTCAAAATAGAGAGTCTAAGCGCATACTTGCGGCGATTGATTTAGGCACTAACTCCGTACACATGGTAATCGTAGGAATCGAACCATCGTTACCATCTTTTAGCATTATTGGAAAAGAAAAAGAAACCGTAAGACTTGGCGATCGCGAAATTGGTACGGGAAACCTCAAGTCTGAAATAATGGAAAGGACAATAACGGCTTTGAGTCGCTTTGTGGAGATTGCTAGAACCTTAGATGTTGAAGCAGTAATTACCGTAGCGACTAGCGCCGTTAGGGAAGCACCCAATGGTAAAGCTTTTTTATGCCGTATCAAAGAAGAGTTAAATTTAGATGTTGACTTAATTTCCGGAGAAGAGGAAGCGCGAAGGATTTATTTAGGCGTGCTTTCGGGGATGGAGTTTAATAACGAAGCACATATCATTATTGATATTGGTGGTGGCTCCACAGAATTGATTGTAGGTGATTCTCACGAAGAGCGCTGTCTTACTAGTAGTAAAGTTGGTGCAGTAAGATTAACTAGCGAATTGATTACTACCGATCCAATTAGCGACAATGAATTTAATTATCTACAAGCTTATGCCCGAGGAATGATTGAGCGTGCAGTTGAAGAAGTATTAGGAAACATAAACTTTGGCGAGCAAGCCCGTTTAGTGGGAACTTCCGGTACAATTGAAACCTTAGCCACCATTCATGCAAAAGAAATATCAGATTCAACACCTTCAACATTAAACGGTTACAACTTCACTTTAAAAGACTTACGGGAATGGGTATCGCGCTTGCGAAAAATGACTAACTCCGAACGAGCAGAGATACCAGCCATGCCAGAAAGACGGTCAGAAGTGATACTAGCAGGAGCCGTAATACTACAAGAAGCGATGACACTTTTAGGTGTAGAATCGGTAACCACCTGCGAGCGGGCGTTACGGGAAGGAGTAATTGTAGACTGGATGTTAGCGCACGATTTAATAGATAACCGTCTGCGCTTTCAAAGTACGATACGACAGCGAAGCGTGCTGAAAATTGCTAAGAAGTACAAAGTTAATTTAGAATACAGCGAACGAATCGCATCACTTGCCGTATCATTATTCGATCAAACCAAAGGTAATCTACACCATTGGGGAAATCAAGAAAGATTTTTACTATGGGCTGCGGCAATATTACACAACTGCGGACATTATATTAGTCACTCTTCCTACCACAAGCATTCGTATTATCTGATTCGCAATAGCGGATTACTTGGTTATAACGAAACCGAAATCGAAATTATTGCCAACTTAGCTCGTTATCATCGTAAATCTCAGCCCAAGAAAAAACACGAAAACTTCCAAAACCTAGCGACGAAAGAGCAACGGTTAATGGTAGAGGAATTAAGTTCATTATTAAGATTAGCAACATCCCTTGATAGAAGACAAATTGGAGCAATATCGAGAATAGAATGCGATTATAATAAACACGAGCGAGAGTTGCATTTAAAGCTATTTCCAGCAAGTCAAGATGATGATTGTGATATAGAACTTTGGAGTTTGAGTTATAGCAAAGAAATTGTTGAAGAGCAATTTGGGATTTAGTTGGTAGCTAGATTGCATAGAGGTTACTAAGTTAGATTTGTAGGGTGCCCTGGGGCACAAATAAATTTGATTTAAGGCACAGCAACCACAAGAAACTGGAGACTTGGAAGTAGTAAAAGTTAGTGGAATGTTAGCACCAAATCAAATTATTGCTTTAGATGTTAATCAATTATAGGAATAGTGATAAGTAGCGAGGCGTTGAAAATTATAATTAGAACAAGTGAATGGTGAGTAGTGAATAGTGAGATTAATCAAGGCAAAGGAGCCAATTTACATTCTGTAATATAGTTGGGTTTATTTGTGCCGACTTACTTAACTGGCACATTTCCATATCACGAACCGTTGCGATCTAAGTAGGTAGGCATAAATAAATCAAACTATGTAAAAGAATGTTTTTGACCAATATACCTTATTCCTACTCACTATTCACTACTCACTACTCACTTGTCATAACAATAATTTTTCCCGCGTACCTACTTAAACATAAACTTTCAATTACATAATTCCTAAACCATAAACATAAATCAAATGATCAAAACCGAAATCGCCAGATACTTAGGAAAAGTCGGTGAAGAATACGAAAAAATCGTCAAATGCCGACTATATTCCGATTTAAATGTAATTTACGAATGGTGGGTTCCCAATACAGAAATGTACCACCATGAAGAAATGAAATTTGAAGATATTGCTATTGAAATACAAATAGAGCTTGCTCAAGAAGCAATCAAACATTCAGACTTTGAACAATTACCTCCGGATATCAAAGAATTGCTCAATCAAAAAAGTAAATTAACTAAAGATTGATTTAAAAATAGTAACTTCCCCGCTCAGCCATTATTTTCACAATTTATCGCCGGTGGGTGACGCTATAGGAAGGATTGCTGACTATATTTTTCAAAGCGTCACATACCCGAAAATACCCCATCCCCTAGGCTCATTCACCTTTTGGTGCTTCCTATCGCAACACCCCATAAGTATTATTTCCTTCATGAAACGCAATAATTAGTTAATATTAGTTAAATATTGCTTGCGTAAATCGAGGCCGATCAAATCCCATGCAGTTAAATCGAAGTGCACCTCCCGATTCCCTACCTTTAAAACCATTACTACTGATTTCGCCTTTTTTCCTTTGGGGTACGGCGATGGTAGCGATGAAAGGAGTTATTCCCCACACTACGCCTTTTTTCCTAGCGGGAATGCGAATATTACCGGCTGGGATATTGATTTTGATCGTCGCTGCAATTATGGGTAAATCTCAACCCAAAGGTTGGAAAGCTTGGGTATGGATTACTTTATTTGGATTGGTTGATGGAGCCTTATTTCAAGGTTTTTTAGCAGAAGGATTAGTTAGAACTAGTGCCGGTTTAGGTTCGGTAATGATTGATTCTCAACCTTTAGCTGTGGCACTGATGTGTTCGTGGTTATTCGCAGAAAAAATTGGATTATATGGTTATTTGGGTTTAGTATTCGGTGTTGTGGGTATCAGCTTTATTGGGTTACCCGACGAATTAATTTTCAGTATTTTTTCTAACTCCAGCGAATTAACACTTCCCTCCCTTGAATCATTCTTCCACAGCGGCGAATTACTAATGCTATTAGCTGCTTTAAGTATGGCGGTGGGAACGGTAATGATTCGATTTGTAAGTCGCCATGCCGATGCCGTAACAGCTACCGGATGGCACATGGTATTGGGTGGTTTACCATTGTGGGGAATTTCGGCGACAACTGAATCCCAACAAATTCAGAATCTAATTCCATCAGATTGGGTAGCTTTAGGTTATGCCACAATATTCGGTAGTGCGATCGCCTATGGATTATTTTTCTACTTTGCTTCGGGTGGAAATCTGACAAGTTTAAGTTCTCTAACTTTTCTAACTCCGGTATTTGCCTTGATATTCGGTAGTATATTTTTGAATGAATTTTTGACTTCTTTGCAATGGGTGGGAGTCACCATAACTTTAGCCAGTATTTATCTAATCAATCAACGTGAGACTTTAGGAAATAAGAGCGATGACCAAACTTTACCTGAGAAAACGACATTACCCGCGCTACAAATATCAGATAAAAAGCTTAAACCTTTGAAAATACGAGTAAAAGAATCAGAATCACAGATTTTATAGTGATTAAATTTTTACAGTACTAAGGCTGCGTGTCACAAAACTCGGATGGTGCGTGACACTACAACCCTTATTATTAGGTTCAAATTTTAATAAAGTGTCACGTGCCCCTACAAGAAAAATATGCCAGTTGCGGTCATTCCTATTTTAAATAAAATTTGTTGTACTAAGCTACCACTGCGCCCGTCTCCAAAAATTTTTCTACGCTCAACCCAAAGCCTATAATTGAATTTACTTAGCCGATGGTGGCGCATATGGGTCATATTATTAACGAATATTGATCTAGTTCATTAGTTTTTTGTCAAGATAAAAGTTAACATCCAAGTATATTAAAGTTATGGTTATACCAATAACTTATAAACTGCTATCTTGCTGAAATTTTCTGTATGAGGCAATGCCATTACCCTATAGTTATATTTACTTACCTAACTTGCTGTGGATTTTACATAAATCCCACGGTTGCAGTCAGTTATGAAAAGACACCGTTTTCATTAGAAATTGCTCAAGCTAATTCCTCAGATAAGACTCCACGCTCTAACCTGGGAATAGGTAGTACGGGAGAAGATGTAAAGGTGCTGCAAACCCAGTTGAAAAAATTGGGTTATTATGATGGCGCTGCCGATGGAGAATTTGGTGCAACTACACGTACTGCTGTGACTAAACTTCAGCAAGACAAGAGTTTACTTCCAGATGGTATTGCAGGTAGTCAAACTAGGGAATTATTAAGAACAGAAATAGCAAAACAAAGTAGTGTGATTTCTACTCCTACACCACAATCTGTTTCTAAACCTTCTAAAGAAAAATCATCACAAAGTAGTTTGATTCAGTTTGGTTTAATAGGTTTGGGAGTATTAGGTGGTGGGGGGATATTGTTCTATATAGTTAAATGGTTCAATTCTCGCAGATTAAACAGCGCCCACAGCTACTTGGATGAAGATACTGAATTAGTTCAACCATCCCGAGATAAATTTGAAAACGCCAGTCAAGAACAAGAATATTTAGAAGATACGGATTTAGTTAAACTACCTGCACACAAACTCGTAAATACTAACGAGGAACAAGAATATATACCCAATAACGATCTTGATGATGTAGAATCAACAGCTACACCATCTCAAAAATTACTTCCAGCAGCAAAAACTTCCCGTCTTGCCAGAGTAAACGTTGTTGATGAATTAATACAAGACTTAGAAAGTTGCAACTCTACCCAACGACGTAAAGCTATTTGGGAATTAGGGCAAAAAGGAGACTCGCGAGCAATTCAGCCATTGGTAGAACAAATGGTTCATTGTGACTCGCAGCAACGTAGTTTAATTTTGGCTGCTTTAGCAGAAATTGGTACTCGCACTCTT
>JBHJJJ010000291.1:0-8275 GCA_050042755.1 Rivularia sp. (in: cyanobacteria) | reverse complement strand
AGAGCGAATCAAAGTCTATGAAGTGGAAATCCAAGCATATATGGCACAGAATCAATTTTCATCAGCCATAGAGACTGGGTTAGAAGTGCTGAAACTCCTTGGTATTTGTTTTCCCGAAACACCAAACCAATCAGATATTGAAGCTGCAATGGAAAAAACATTTGCGAGCTTAAATCAAAGAAATTCCTTAGAGTTAGCTGATATTTCTGTAATGAGCGATCGTTCTAAATTAGCAGCTTTAAGAATTCTCAATTGTGTATTTCCTTGTGCTTATCAAGCGGCTCCTCAATTGTTGCCTTTATTGGTAATGGAGCAAGTTAATTTATCGATAGAATATGGAAATTCCGCGATTTCTCCTACAGGTTATGGGATGTGGGGGCTAATTTTGTGTGGAATTGTGGGAGACATTGACACTGGTTATAAATTTGGGCAATTAGCTCTATCTTTACTTGAGCGTTTCAATAGTAAAGAAATTCAAGCAGGGACAATTTTTGTGGTAAATGCTGATATCAGACATTATCGAGAACACCTTAACAAAAGTTTAGTCTCATTAGAATCAGCTTACTTAATTGGATTAGAAACTGGAGATTTTAGATTTGCAGCTTTAGCTGCTTTTGTTTATGCTTCCCATGCTTATTTAAGTGGTAATAATCTCTTAGAGCTTAGTCACAAAATTGCCAGTTATAATCAAGTTTTACATAAAATTAAACAGATAAATACTCTTTACCTCAACCAAGGATTAGAACAAGCTATTTTAAACTTATTAGGTGAATCGGAAAACCCATGTCAATTAATAGGTGAAGTTTATAATCAACAGGAAATGCTATCGCTACATCAGCAATCAAATGATGCAACGGCAATATTTTATATCTATTTCAATCAACTGATTCTGAATTATTTATTTGGAGATTTTGAAAAAGCATTAGAAAACGCTATTGAAGCAGAAAAATATTTAGTTGGAGTCACGGGAAATTTTGTTGTGCCTGTGTTCTATTTTTATGACTCATTGGTAAGATTAGCTGGGTATACAGAAGATATAGATACAAACCTTGAAGTTATCCTGAATAAGCTTGAGGCTAATCAAGAAAAAATGCAACATTGGGCACATCACGCACCAATGAATTTTTTACATAAATTCCATCTTGTAGAGTCAGAAAAAAATCGAATTTTAGGTCAAAATTGGCAAGCAGCGGAATTATATGACTTGACAATTAAAGAAGCGAAAGAAAATGAATACCTTAATGAAGAAGCATTAGCTAACGAAATAGCAGCTAAATTTTACCTTAACTTGGGTAAAGAAAGAATCGCCAGCGGTTATATGCAAGAAGCATACTACTGTTACGCACGTTGGGGTAGCTTAGCTAAAACAAATGATTTAGAGCAACGCTATCCCCAGCTACTTACACCAATCTTACAAACGCAAAATTCTAGCTCCCACATCAACGAAACCCAGATTCAAACCTTACAAACTATCCAAACAAGTAATTCTAGTACTAGCATTTGTGATGCATTAGATTTCGCTAGCATTCTCAAAGCAACACAGGCTTTATCAAGCAAAATTCAATTAGAAGATTTAATTTCAACTTTACTGCAAATAGTAATCGAAAATGCTGGAGCAAAAAAAGCTGTATTAGTCTTACTTAAGGATGGTAACTTAATGGTTGAAGCAGTAGGTAGCGGCGAAGGTATAAACCTGCTATCTATTCCATTAGAAAAAAGCTTTGATATTCCCATCACAATAGTAAATTATGTCAAACACAGTTTAAAAACAGTTGTGTTAGATAATGCCACAATACAAAATGATTTTCTCGCCGACGAATATTTAATTCAACAGCAGCCATATAGTTTATTATGTACGCCGATTTTAGATCGAGGTAAATTAATTGGGTTGCTGTATCTGGAAAACAAATTAATCAAAGCTGGATTTACATCCCACAGATTGGAAGTAATTAAAATTTTATGTACGAGCGCTGCAATTTCCTTAGAAAATGCTCGACTCCACGCCCAGGAGCGGGAAAAATCTTATAGGTTAGAACAATCTCAACAACAATTGAAATTAATCATTCAACAAACTCCTGTAGCTGTAATTGAGTGGAGTACTAATTTCAAGTTTCAGACTTGGAATCCAGCCGCGGAGAAAATTTTTGGCTATGGAGTTGAAGAAATCTTAGGTCAACATTTTCGTTACATTCTTCCAGAAGAATATCATGACTATGTAGATGATATAGCTACTCAAATATTAGCTCAAAATGGGGGTAGCCATGCAATAAATGAAAACTTGACAAAAGATGGCCGCCGTATTACTTGTGAATGGTTTAATGCCCCAATCTTAAACTTGAATAGTGAGGTTTGTGGTGGTGTTTCTATGGTTTTAGATATAACTGCTCGCAAACAAGCAGAATCAGCAGTAATTGAAAAATCTGAAGAGTTAGAAACAGCCCTACAAGAATTAAAACAAGCCCAATTACAAATGGTACAAAATGAAAAAATGGCAACTTTGGGTAACTTAGTTGCAGGAGTAGCCCATGAAGTTAACAACCCTATCGGATTTCTTAAAGGTAGCATTCACAATGCTGAAGAATATATTCAAGATTTATTTGCTCATATAGAATGCTATCAAGAACATTATCCTAACCCAGAAGAGGAAGTTAACGAACATGCTGAAGATATTGATTTAGAATTTCTCACCGAAGATTTACCAAAGTTACTAGATTCTATGAGATTAGCAACAGAACGTATTAAAGATATTAGTACAAGTTTGCGTACTTTTTCTAGAGCCGATGCATCCCAAAAAGTTGCTTGCAATATTCATGAAGGCATTGATAGTACTATCTTAATTTTAAAATATCGTCTCAAAGCTAACGATAAACGTCCCGCAATTGAAATTATTAAAGAATATGGAAAATTACCGCCGATAAAATGTTTTTTAGGACAATTAAATCAAGTATTTATGAATATTCTTGCTAATGCCATAGATGCTTTAGATACAGCAATTCAAGGGAAAACATTTGCTGAAATAGAAAAAAATCCTCATAAAATAACTATTAATACTAAATTATATACAGAAAATAACATGGTATTAATTAGTATCAAAGATAATGGTCCTGGTATATCAGAAACAGTTCAATCGCGCATTTTTGACAATCTTTTTACTACAAAAGGAGTTGGTAAAGGTACTGGATTGGGTTTAGCGATCGCCAAACAAATTATTGAAGAAACTCACGGTGGAAAATTAACTTGTAATTCAACATTAGGGCAAGGAACAGAGTTTGCGATCGAGCTACCTATCTCTTCATAAATAAGCAAACTAAAAGAATAGGAAGTAGGGAATAGAGAATAGAAAAATCTATCGAGGCTTTTAAGCTAAAAAACCTTCTGTAATATACTTGGATTCATTTATGCCGACTTACTTAATGCGTAATATGTATTTTTCACGACATATTGGCAATTTTCATCAGATTTGGATGTATAAATTATTGAGAAAAATAGACAGTATAAGATTTCAGAATCTAACAAATACATTATGATTCCGCGTAAATAAAAATACAGATGCTAGCATTATGAAGAAAATTTATTTCTTAATGATTTAAATCGAAAAATTGCCTCGCGCTGCTGTAGCCCTTTTTACTAGGACTAAAAAATAATTTGTGTAAGCCTGCGTCAAGGGTTCCCATTAATTTTTTTTCTTCTAAAAAAAATTAATGGGTGCCCGTTATGTCGTAGCCGATCTCCTCACATATGCCGACGTTGTGAGAATAATTACATCAATCTGTTAATAAGTCCTGAAATAGTCAGTTTGCGAAGAACAACTTTTAAGGTTACGCGTCAATTATTAAATACTGAAAGGGAGTGAAGAGCAATGCGAATTTTATTAGTTTATCCTTTATTTCCCAAAACTTTTTGGTCATATGAAAAAATATTAGATTTAGTAGATAAAAAAGTTTTATTACCACCTTTAGGGTTAGCAACAGTAGCAGCGATTTTACCTCAAGAATGGGAGTTTAAATTAGTCGATCGCAATATTCGCTGTGTGAGTGAAGCTGAATGGGAATGGGCAGATATGGTAATTTTATCTGCTATGATTGTCCAAAAAGAAGACTTAGTTAACCAGATAAAAGTTGCCAAACAACATGGTAAATTAGTTGCAGTGGGTGGGCCTTATCCAACTTCCGTACCCGCAGAAGCTCAGAAGGCTGGAGCCGATTTTCTCATACTTGATGAAGGGGAAATTACCCTACCAATGTTTGTAGAAGCGGTAAAAGCTGGTAAAACAAGCGGTGTATTTCGCGCCACCGAAAAACCAGATGTGACTGCAACTCCTATTCCTCGCTTCGACTTGTTAGAGAGAGAAGCCTACGACATGATGTCGGTGCAATTTTCTCGCGGTTGTCCATTTCAATGCGAATTTTGCGATATTATTGTGCTCTATGGTCGCAAACCCCGTACTAAATCGCCAGCACAGCTTTTAGCTGAATTAGATTGTTTGTATGAATTGGGTTGGCGTGGCGGCGTGTTTATGGTGGATGATAACTTTATTGGCAATAAGCGCAACGTTAAGTTATTGCTCAATGAGTTAAAAGTATGGATGAGGGAACATGAATATCCATTCCGCTTTGATACTGAAGCTTCTGTCGATTTAGCACAAGATCGAGAATTGATGGAATTGATGGTTGAGTGTGGTTTTGCTGCGGTATTTTTGGGGATTGAGACACCAGATGAAGATAGTTTACAGCTAACAAAGAAATTTCAAAATACCCGTAACTCCCTGGTAGAATCCGTACAATCTATTATTAAAGCAGGTTTACGCCCGATGGCTGGCTTTATTATTGGCTTTGACGGCGAAAAAGTCGGTGCTGGCAATCGCATTGTTAGTTTTGCCGAGCAAGCTGCAATTCCTTCTACGACTTTCGCCATGTTGCAAGCATTGCCAAATACCGCATTATGGCATCGTTTAGAAAGGGAAGGAAGATTGCGCGAGTCTAAAGACGGAAACATTAACCAAACAACGTTAATGAATTTTATTCCCACTCGCCCTTTGGAAGATATTGGCAGGGAATATATTGAAGCATTTTGTGCTTTATATGAGCCGATAGCTTATTTAGATCGTACCTATCGTTGCTTTTTAATGATGGGTAAACCCAGTTGGAAAGCACCTGCTAAAACACCTGAATGGAAGATTGTAAAAGCCTTTGCAACAATTGTTTGGCGACAAGGTATTAAACGGGAAACTCGCTGGAAATTTTGGCATCATTTATTCAGTATTCTTAAGCATAATCCCGCAGTATTGGAACATTATTTATCCTCCTGCGCTCACAACGAACATTTTCTTGAGTACCGTCAAATTGTTCGCTCTCAAATCGAATCTCAACTTGAAGAGTATTTAGCACAAGGTGCAGAAAAGCCTTATGTACCCGTGAAAAAAGCTGAAGCCCTCAGTAATAAGTAATGAGTAATGAGTAATTAGTAATGAGTAATGAGTAATGAGTAATTAGTAATGAGTAATGAGTAATGAGTAATTAGTAATGAGTAATGAGTAATGAGTAATGAGTAATGAGTAATGAGTAATGAGTAATGAGTAATGAGTAATGAGTAATGAGTAATGAGTAATGAGTAATAAGTAATGAGTAATAAGTAATAAGTAATAAGTAATGAGTAATAAGTAATGAGTAATGAGTAATAAGTAAGAAGTTCTACAGGAGAGGCTCTCATTAAATGGTATGAAGCCTCTTCATTCATGATGAACTTGTTCAAACCCAATTCCTTTTTTAATCCTCTTATTTTCAGCGGAATTTTAAACTTATCACTTGTGAAGAAGTGTGCCCAAAGGGTATTGTATCGCGTCTCTATTTTTTAAATTATATCAAGTCCGGCTAATAGCTTATTATATAGTCGTATTACTCTTAACTCCTAACTCCTAACTCCTAACTCCTAACTTCTAACTTATTACTCATTACTTATTACTTATTACTCATTACTCATTACTCCTTACTCATTACTCATTAATTAATAGTCACTCTCCGCCACACAAATCCCTTTACATTTAATGCCGTTGGTAGCCGTGCGCTTACAATGAGGACATAGAATCTTTTCGTTCTCTATTTCCTTTGTATTGCTAAAAGCTTGTGATTTATCTTTTTCATTCTGGGATTCCAAAGTCATTTCAGTTATCAGTTATCAGTTATCAGTTATCAGTTATAAAGTACCTACACTTGGGAATCGAAGGGTACCTCCCATGCTCTGCATGAATGAAAATAAATAAATTTTTTTCTTTCCCAGGGATTTATCCGGGGGCTTGTATCCTGTTTCCTTTTCGATCGTAGGTTAGAAGAATCTTAACAATAATATTTTACATTTTATATTTTACAATCCCAAGAGTCCTATGTTGAGCTTACTATATCCGAAGATATATTATTCCCTCCTAAGTAATATAGCTAGTCAAAATTTTGAGATTGATATTAAATTTATGCTAATTATTCGGGAATACTAAATCCGGAATAATTAAAGTATTAAGAGTAAAGGTAGTATGGTTAATATTCAGGGATATCACGTAAACGAACAACTTTACAACGGTTCGAGAACACTGGTATATCGTGCTATTCGAGAAAATGACCAAAAACCTGTTGTAATTAAACTACTAAATAATACTTATCCCAACTTTAACGAACTTTTGCAATTCCGCAATCAATATACCATAGCCAAAAACTTAAATATTCCTGGAATAATTATTCCTTACAGTTTAGAAGCTTATCAAAATAGTTATGCTTTGGTAATGGAAGATTTTGGTGGGGTTTCGCTGCGTGAATATATACAGACATCTAATGTAGAGACATTACATGTAACGTCTGTTGAGAATATATTAGGAATTGCGTTGAAAATTACCGATATTCTCCACAATCTGCATCAAAATCGCGTTATTCACAAGGATATTAAACCTGATAATATTTTAATTAATCCTGAAACTAAGCAAATTAAATTAATTGATTTTAGTATCGCTTCACTACTTCCGAAGGAAACTCAAGAAATCAAAAATCCCAATAGTTTAGAAGGTACATTGGCATACTTGTCACCCGAGCAAACTGGAAGGATGAATCGGGGGATTGATTACCGCAGTGATTTTTATGCTTTGGGTGTTAGCTTTTATGAATTATTAACTGGGGAGTTGCCATTTAAATCGGAGGATGCAATGGAGTTGGTGCATTGTCATATTGCCAAAAAGCCTCCTCAGATGAACAAACTTGACTCTAACCCTCTCCTTGGTAGAAAACCTCACCCTAACTCTCTGGGAAGTCGCGAGAGCAAACCTCACCCTAACCCTCTCCTTGTCTCGGCTCGGGAAAAAGATATTCCTCAAGTTTTGTCGGATATCGTCATGAAATTAATGGCGAAAAATGCCGAAGATAGATATCAAAGTGCTTTGGGGTTAAAGCATGATTTACAGCTTTGTTTAACACAACTCAAAGAAACTGGTAGAATTGAAGCTTTTGAAATTGGAAAGCGAGATATTTGCGATCGCTTTATAATTCCGGAAAAGTTATACGGTAGAGAAAAGGAAGTAGAGGAATTATTAACAGCATTCGAGAGGGTATCCCAGGGGAATCGGGAATTAATGTTAGTTGCTGGTTTTTCTGGTATTGGTAAAACTGCGGTAGTTAATGAAGTTCATAAACCGATAGTTAAACAACGGGGTTATTTTATTAAGGGTAAATTCGATCAGTTTAATCGTAATATTCCTTTCTCAGCTTTTGTCCAAGCATTTCGAGATTTAATGGGACAATTATTGAGTGAAAGCGATGCTCAATTGTCAAGTTGGAAACATAAAATTTTACAAGCTTTAGGTGAAAACGGACAAGTAATAATAGATGTGATTCCCGAATTGGAAAGAATTATTGGGAAACAACCACCGGTAATGGAATTATCGGGGAATGAAGCTCAGAATCGTTTTAATTTGCTTTTTGGTAAATTTATTCAAGTTTTTAGCACCAAGGAGCATCCCTTAGTAATATTTTTAGATGATTTACAATGGGCTGATTCTGCATCGCTGAATTTGATGAAACTGCTGATAAGTGAAGCAGAAAGTGGTTATTTACTGACGATGGGAGCCTATCGGGATAACGAGGTATTTCCAGCCCATCCGTTAATGTTGACCATTGATGAATTAAACAAGCAACAGGCAACAATTCAAACTATTACCTTAAAAGCTTTATCCGATGGTGATGTCAATAATTTAGTTTCCGATACCCTCAGTTGTGAAGGTGAGATTGCAAAACCTTTGACA
>JBHJJJ010000290.1:0-6433 GCA_050042755.1 Rivularia sp. (in: cyanobacteria) | reverse complement strand
TTTATCTCAGTCTCTCGATGTCCCCGTCACCACATAGAACAATCTAATCATCGCCTCATCTCCTCATCTTCCAATCTCCCCATCTCCCCATCACCCCATCCCCCCATCTCCCCATCTCCCCATCTCCCCTACCCCTCTCCTCATACAACAGTATTACCACTTTAATCTGTTTTCTATTAGTTACATCAAGCCACTTTGGGATGAATCTTTGGGAATATTTATCCCCTTAGCGGAAGTCAAAAATCAAAAGTCGAATGCTGAAAGTATTCCCAATGTAGTATGCTTGTAGCGTAATAGCACTTCAGGGATATGCTATGAATCCGGAATTTGAATACAGGGCTGTTGCCAACTCAGAAGATGTGGAAAAGTTTGGAAGTATCATCGGACAATGTTTTTTAAGTGCTCCCGATGAAGAACAAATTTGGCTTGAGCGGATGGGAATAGAAAACCTACGTATCATCCGTCAGCATCGAGAAATAGTCGGTGGATTGGTGACTATTCCGATGGCGCAATGGTGGGGTGGTGAAAGTGTGGCGATGACGGGGATTGCTGGGGTTGGTATTGCTCCAGAGTCTCGCGGGGATGGTGCGGCATTAAGTTTAATGCAGCAATGTGTCAAGGAACTTTATAGCAAAGGTGTAGCGATTTCAGTTCTTTATCCGGCAACTCAACGACTTTACCGTAAAGTAGGATACGAGCAAGCAGGTAGTTTTTGCAGTTGGGAAATTTCAGCCCAGAGCATTCAAATTAAAGAACAACCTTTACCTATAAAAGCTGTTCCCACAGATTCGGAAATATTTTATGAATTATATGCCAAGCAGGCAAAAAATATTAGTGGATATTTAAATCGTGCTCAACCCATCTGGCATCAAATAATGAAACCTTTCGATAAGGATAAAGATATTTTCTATGCTTATCTTATCGGTTCGGTTGAAGTTGCTCAAGGTTACATCATATTTAGCCAAGATTCATCAAAAGATGATGCAGTTTTACAGGTTAGGGATTGGGTTGTTTTAACAAATGCAGCCGCAAAAAGCTTTTGGTCATTTTTGAGAAATCACCGCTCTGTAATAGATAAAATACGCTGGCGTAGTTCTGTAATTGATAATCTTACATTAGTATTGCCAGAGCAAACAGCCAAAACCAAATATATAAAACGTTGGATGCTACGAATTATAAATCTAGAGAAAGCATTATCAACACGGGGTTATTTGTCGGGAATAGAAACAGAATTACATCTAGAAATAAAAGATGATTTAATCCCAGAAAACAACGGTAAATTTATTTTATCTGTCGCCAACGGATGTGGAAATGTCGCAAAAGGTGGTAAAGGTGAATTAAAGCTGGATATTAGAGGATTAGTGCCGCTGTATACAGGTTTATTCACACCCCAACAATTGCAACTTGCAGGAAAACTTGATGGCACAGACACCGCACTTTCTACCGCGACAGAAATATTTGCAGGTACCTCTCCTTGGATGGCGGACTATTTTTGAAGAGGGGGCAGAAGGGGGAAGAGGGGGAAGAGGGGGTAGAAATTTCAACTTCTAACTATTAACTACTCACTCCTAACTCCTCACTCCTAACTCCTAACTCCTACCTCCTAACTCCTAACTCCTAACTTATTACTCCTAACTTATTACTCCTAACTTATTACTTATTACTCTTTTTCGATGCATAAAACTTCTGGGCGCTGGCTTTTGGGGCTAGCATTGTCTTCATTGACAGTTCTTTTATGGGGTGTTTTACCGATTTCCTTGTCAATCGTGCTTCAGGGTTTGGATGTCTATACTCTGACTTGGTTTCGCTTTTTAATGTCTTTCTTGTTGCTGGCTTGTTATTTAAAGTGGCGCGGAAATTTACCAACTTTTTCACAATTTGGCTCTATTCCTTGGAAATTGGTAGCCATTGCAACTATCTTTCTGGGGATCAACTACATCCTCTTCGTCAAAGGTTTGGCTATTACTGCACCTACTAATGCTGAAGTTTTAATTCAGTTAGCGCCTCTGTTAATGGGTTTAGGAGGTTTAGTAATTTTTAAAGAAAGCTATACATTGCTTCAGTGGATTGGCATAAGTATTCTTATTACGGGCTTTGCTTTATTCTTTAACGAACAATTATCAAATTTGATTACCGCACAAACTAACTTTCTCTTTGGTAGTGGTTTAATTGTACTAGCTGCTATGGCTTGGTCTATTTATGCTTTAGCTCAAAAACAACTTTTGCAAAGTTTATCTTCTGCTCACATTATGCTGATGATTTATGGGGGATGTGCTTTACTATTCACAATTTTCGCGACACCTAAAACAATTTTTACACTGAATTTACTACAGAGTACTATGTTACTTTTTTGTGGTTTAAATACTTTGATTGCCTATGGTGCTTTTGCTGAAGCCTTAGAACATTGGGAAGCGTCGCGAGTCAGTGCAGTATTAGCGATCGCCCCTCTTGTAACATTATTGTCTAGCTCGTTTGTATCAGAAATATCTCCAAATTTAATAGCTACTGAACATTTTACGTTGTTAGGAATAATCGGAGCTATTCTGGTTGTATGTGGTTCTACGGCTATTGCATTAGGGAAAAGATAATAAGTTTAGATTTTGTTCGGTGCTTCTACGGGTAATTAAAATCAAATTTATTGCATCTTTAAAGTTTAACTTGATTTACGGAAGCAGATGTTTGTTTTATCTGCTATTATGACATGGTGAACATTAAGAAATGATTTCAATCTATTTGTTAGTAAGTAATTTAACTTACTTGTAAATACGGTTAAAATGTAAAACAGCATTCTACCGGCGGCATCTTCACAATCAAATCAATACATTATTTAGTACGGTAAATAATATTTAATACCATCCAGGGTGTCTGAGCTACCAAACTTTCTGCATAGTTAAAGCACATTTTTTTGGCACTATCGAGTGATGAACAGCTTGTTTGGTAAATGGACTAGTAGCCTGAGAAAATCTTGGCTGTTACTGGTTCTATCTGTATTGGTATCTGTTTTTGGTATCAGTAATTATGCTCAGACTACAGAGCGAATTTATGCATCTTATTCGGCTTTTCAACGTTCTATTTCTATAACTGCTTTGGAAAAATTTGCCCTCGATGGGGAAGTTAGCGGAAGTTTAGCAGTGTATTCGCAGTATTTAAAACCCGAGCAAATAAATGAATTGCGGCAAGTTTTGACAAGTCAGATAAAAGTCCATCCTGTCGCAGTTTCGCAGTTTCTGTATACCTCCCAAGGTGAATTTATGTTGCGACGGTTGGCAGAAGTAATTAAAACTGACTCCCGTCAAAGTACGTCGGGATTTCATGCTTTACGCTCGGCTTTAATTTTAGCTGCTGATGAACCCGGAGGCTTAACTTTATTGAATATATTGCAAAAATTTCCCGACTCGAACATTCATGTAGATTTAGGGCGTACTTTAGAAATAGCAAATCAATTGGAAACATTGGTAAATGAAACCAATAAGGCTGTTGCAGTCGTTTCTGCAAAGTCTGATACGGAAGCTGCAAATATTCAAACAGCAGTCACGGAGTTACCTACATTAAATCGTAGAGGAAAGTTTGTTGCTACAAAGCACAGCATGAAGTTTTTTGACGTTGCACGGAGAAGGTTGCTCTCAACTGATATTTATCTTCCCAACATTCGCGATAATGTACCTGTAATCGTCATTTCTCACGGTATAGGAACTGATAGTAGCAATTTTCGCTATTTAGCCAATCGTTTAGCGACACATGGGTTTGCTGTCGTTGTTCCCAACCATCCTGGTAGCGACACCAAACAAGTAAAATCCTCGTTGAATGGAGGCACCTCCGAAGTCGCACAAGCGGAAGAATTTATTAATCGTCCATTGGATGTTAAGTTTGTTCTCGATGAATTGGAAAAACTTAACAATAATGATTCTCGTTTTCAGAAGCGTCTGGATTTACAGCAAGTAGGAGTATTCGGACAGTCTTTTGGTGGTTATACAGCTTTAGCTTTAGCCGGTGCAAAAGTTAACTTAGAGAAAATAGATAAAGACTGTCATCTAGAGTCTTTAAAAGAAACCTGGAATATGTCTCTACTATTGCAATGTCGAGTGCAGGAATTGCCAGAAAAGAAACCGGTAAAGCAATATAATTTATACGATGAAAGAGTTAAAGCTGTAATCGCGGTAAACCCGATTACCAGCAGTATTTTTGGAAAAACCGGCTTGGGTGAGATCAAAACTCCAGTGATGATGGTTACTAGCAGCGAAGATACCGTTGCACCAGCTTTATACGAGCAAATTCTGCCTTTTTCTTGGATAAATCAACGTCAAAAGTATTTAGTGCAGATGGAGAGTGCAACTCACTTTTCTACTATTGGCGATGGAAAAGGTAGTTCCGAACAGATTGGATTACCCTCGGAATTAGTTGGAGACAATCCAAAGCAAGCCCAAAGCTACATGAAGGTTTTTAGCTTACCTTTCTTTCAAGCCCATGTATCCGGGAAGGTGCAGTACAAGCATTATCTCACGGCTGCTTACGCAAAAACTATCTCTACAAAGTCGATGAATTTAAGTCTGATTCAGAATTTAACTACTACCGAAATTCAATTATCAATGAACAATGAACAGTTAACAGTTAACAGTGAACAATGAACAATGAACAGTTAACAATGAGCAAATAAGAGTATTGGCTTTGCATATGGGTAAGGCGGGCGCACCCTTAGCTTGGGATTGGATTTCACTTGTAATTGTATTAATATTCTTGCATACCCATTTAACTTATAATTGTTCATTGATAATTGTTCATTGTTCACTGATTTGCTTGGTTTCTTAAATCTCGATAAACCTTTTGATTGGACTTCTCACGATTGCGTGGCGAAAACCCGCAAACTCTTGCGTATCAAACGAATCGGACACGCGGGAACTTTAGATCCAGCTGCTACGGGTGTTTTACCTATCGCTATTGGTAGAGCAACTCGTTTGTTGCAATATCTTCCTTCTGATAAGGCTTATAAAGCTACGATTCGGTTGGGGGTGCAAACTACAACTGATGATTTACAAGGGGAGGTTATTCTTCAACAGTCTGTAACTGGGTTGAATTTGACAACTGTAGAAACGGCGTTGAGGCAGTTTCAAGGTAAAATTGAGCAAATTCCGCCGAGTTACAGCGCTATTCAAGTTGGTGGAAAACGACTTTACGATTTGGCACGCAAAGGTGAAAAAGTTGAAGCACCAGTGCGCAATGTGGAAGTATTTAGTATAGATATTTTAGATTGGCGAGCAGGTAGCTTCCCCGAATTAGATGTAAATATAGTCTGCGGTGGAGGAACTTATATTAGGGCTCTAGCTCGCGATTTGGGTGCTCTCTTAGAAACGGGGGGAACTCTCGCGGCTCTGCAACGTACGGCAAGTAGTGGTTTTAATTTAGCAGACAGTCAAAATTTTACACAGATCGAAACAAAGTTACAAGCCGGGAGTTTCAACCGATGGCTGCTGACGTGCCTTTACAACATCTTTCTGAGATAATTTTAGCTGCCACAGAGGCGCGTAGATGGTGTCAGGGTCAGAAAATTCCCGTAGATAAGCAGGTGTCGGAAATATCAAGAGTTTACGATGAGGAAAAGCGTTTTTTAGGGGTTGGTGAATTGAAAGAGGGATTATTGATTCCGCGAATGGTGTTGGAAGGGGTTTCTTGAATTAATTTAAATTAGGACTTACGCAACGGGCAAATTTTTTTGTAGGGTGCTTGTACACTGACTGATTTTGAACGCAATAATAAGACGGTGAGTGTACGGCACCACCAGAATTTTATGACATTTACGCAAGTCCTGTAAATAAAAAATAAGGCGAGCATTGCCCACCTTACCTTTTCAATCTAGGTTATAGAAATTGTTAAAAGAATCTAAATTCAGCTTAAATTACTCAATTACACAAAACTGAAATAATCAGCATCCAGAGCTAAATCAGAAACTCCAGCAACAACACCCACAAGTTCATTATTATTCAGAAAAATACCACTACCTTGTGCAACTTCGGATGGAGCAGCACCCAACTGATAATCCGAGGCACTACCGTGGAGTTGAATTACATCCTCACTACTATCAAAATTGAGAATTAAAGCATAATCTTGAATTCCCATATTGTCATAGTAAGGTTCAGTTGCATCACCAAGGATAAAGGTATCAGCTTCGGGGCTACCAGTAAAAGTTTCTGAGCCAGAAACTATTGCCCCAGCAGCAGCCATGGGAGCGAGAGAATCAATATTTACTGCTTCAAGAGTTCCAGTACCTCCAATTGCCAAGAAGCTAACATTCTCAGTAGTATGAGCCATTTCCGCATCAGCGCTTGTATCTTCTTCAACCTTGAATTGTACTTGGTTGTTATTCAAGTTGCGGCGACGGATGCCTGCTGGATCTGCACCATCGTAAGATGCTAAGGATGCTAGTATCTGTGGTGTTTGT